>DATCUA010000155.1:0-21979 GCA_036567645.1 Rectinemataceae bacterium
CGGCTCGCCGCCTTGAGCGAGCCGAGCCTGGGTTTCAGGTGCCCCTCGTTGAGCATGAGGGCTATTATGATCACCGTGCCCGTCACGATGGGGTGATAGGGCGCCGGCACGTTGAGGAGATTGAGGCCGTTGACGATGAAGGCCACGAGGATTGCGCCTATGATGCCCCCGACCACGGAGCCCCTGCCCCCTATGGGGCTTGTTCCGCCTATGACGAGGGCCGTCATCACTTCCAGCTCTATGCCCGAGGCGGCGGCAGCGAAGACCTGCTGGGTGAGCGAGGCGAGAACGACGCCGCCCACGGCCGAGGTGACCCCCGACATCGTGTAGGCGGCCAGCCTCACCCGATCGGGGTCGACGCCGGAGAGCTTGGCGGCCACTTCGTTGGCGCCCACCGCCATCACCTTGCGTCCGAAGGCCGTCTTCTTGAGGATGAACTGGCTGAGGGCCGCGAGGGAGAACATGATGTAGATGGGTATGGGAATGCCCAATAGACGGCCCGTGCCTATGGCTATGAAGGGCTTGGGCTTGAGGATGGCGAGCATGGCGCCCTGGGACACCACCAAGGCCGTGCCGTAGAGGTAGGTTTTGGCCGACATGGTGACGACGAAGGCCGGAAGCTTGATCTTGGCCACGAGGAAGCCGTTGAAAAGCCCGATCAGCGCCCCGATTATCAGAGTCAGGAAGATGGCGAGCGGCCAAGCCAGGCCCGCCTTGTTCATGAAGAGGTCGACGACGATGCCCGAGAGGGCCGCCACCGCGCCAAGGGAGAGGTCGATGCCCCCTGTGATGCGCGGGTAGATGGCTCCCGAGGCCAGGATTCCTATGGTGCATACCGACCATATCACGTTGGTGAGGTTGTCCATGGTGAGGAAGCGAGGCGAGATCACAGCCAGGAGGGCCATGAGGGGAAGGAGCACGAAGAGGAGCCTCAGTTCGGTCGCGAGGGGTTTCTTGCTCATACCGCTTCCTCCTTGAGGCCGGAGGCCGCCCGCAGGATCATCTCGCCCGTCAGGGCGCACTCCTTGAATTCGTGGAATATCCTCCCCTTGCGCAGGACGATGACCCTGTCCGCGAGGCGGGTGAGCTCGGGCAGATCCGAGGATACGAGGATGACAGAAACGCCCTGGGCCGCCAGCTTTCGGATATGCTCGTAGATCTCTTCCTTGGCCCCGATATCTATGCCAACGGTGGGCTCGTCTATGAAGATCAGCTTGAGGTCCCGCACCAGCCACTTCGCCAGGACGACCTTCTGTTGGTTCCCTCCCGAAAGGTTGCCGACCAGGTGCTCGGGATTGGGCGGCTTGACGTTGAGGAGCTTGATGCCCTTTTCGGAAAGGCCTTGTTCCTTCTTCTCGTGCACCACGCCCCTGGGCGCCACTGCGTCCAGGTTGACGATTCCTATATTCTTGGTCACCGATTGTGTGGCCAGGATGCCCTGGAGCCTCCGCTCCTCGGGGATGAAGCCTATGCCCATCGCTATGGAAGCGCTGACGGAGGGCGTGAATTCCTTGCCACGGAAGCGCAAGGTGCCGGCGTCTATCGGGTCTATGCCGTAGAGGGCGCGGATGACTTCGGTCCTCCCCGAGCCCACCAGGCCTCCCAGGCCAAGGATCTCACCTTCCCTGAGCTTGAAGCTGATGTCCTGGAACTTGCCTACGGAGGTGAGTCCTTCCACTTCGAAGACCACGTCCGACTCTATCCTGGGCAGGTCGTGATGGAGGGCCTTTTCCTCGAGCTTGTGGCCGATCATCAGCCTGATGATCTCGGCCGGGCTTATCCTGTCCTTGTCGAGCACGGTCACGAGCTTCCCGTCCCTCAGCACCGTCACCCGGTCCGATAGCTGGTACACCTCCTCCATGCGGTGGGAGATATAGATCACCGATATTCCCTCTGCCTTGAGCATGCGTATGATCTCGAAGAGCATGGCCACCTCGGTCTTGGTGAGGGAGCTCGTGGGCTCGTCCATGATCATGAGGGAAGCGTGCGCGGAGAGGGCCTTGAGGATTTCCACCAGCTGCCTCTGGGCTATGCTTATGTTCTCGATGAGGTCGGTGGGCTTGAGCGGGAACTTGTACTTGTCTATCAGCTCCTTGGCCATGGCGTTCATCTTCTTCGAGTCGATGAGTCTCGTGCCCCTGAGCAGGGGCTCCTTGGTGAGGAAGATGTTCTGGGCCACGGTCATGCCGGGTATGAGGCTGAGCTCCTGGTAGATCACGGCAATTCCCATTTCCTGGGATGCCTTGCGCGAGTGCTCGAGGGGCACTTCGCGGCCGTCGAACACGATTTCCCCCGAGTTCCTGTTGGTGACGCCCGTGATGATCTTGATGAGGGTGGACTTGCCCGCCCCGTTTTCCCCCACGAGGGAGTGGACCTCCCCGCGTCGTACCGAAAAGTCCACCGCGTCGAGCACGAGGGGACCCGAGTAGGATTTCGTCACGCCCCTGCATTCGAGGAGGGTGTCGGATCCGCTTCCGATTTCCGCCATACTCCCTCCCTCAGGCCGCTTGGCCGGCTTCGGCGGCCAGCATGCGCAGCTTTGCCCTTGTGACGAGCCTGTCCGCGAGCTTGCGCTGGATCACGTCTATCATCACCGTCACGACGATGATGCCGCCAATGATGATGGGCTGGACCCAGGGCGAAATGCCGAGCTTGAGGATGACGTTCTTGATGAGGGCCAGGAAGAGGGAGCCGAGCATGGTTCCCCAGATATCGCCCGAGCCTCCGGCGAAGGAGGTTCCGCCCAGGACCACCGATGCCATGACGTCCATCTCCGAGCCTATGCCTAGTTCAGGCATGGCAGTCATCATCCTGGAGGAGATGAAAATGGCGGAGATGGAGGCGCAGAGCCCGGCGAACATGTAGACGCCCACGGTCACCCTGGCTGTATTGATACCGGTCAGGGCCGCAGCCGTTGGATTGGCTCCCGTAGCGAATATGTTGGTTCCCGCCCTGGTCTTGCGCATGAACACCTGCGTGGCCACGCCCATGAGGAGGAAGGCGAATGTGGCTCGGTAGATCGTGCCGAAGGCCTGGCCTCCGAACCAGAGATAGGTTTCGTTCTGGATGTAGACGTTCTGCACGAAGCCCATGGAATCCTTGACCGCTATCACCAGGGCAAGGCCGGTGAGTATGCTCTTCGTGGCCAGGGTCACTATGAATTCAGGCAGTTTGTACTTCGATATGAAAAAACCATTGAAAAAGCCCGTCCCCAAGCCCACCAGGAGGCTAACGGGGACAAAGAGCCACACGGGGAATGCAGTCTTGGTGAGGAAGTTGATGCAGACCATGGAGGTGACGGCGATCACGGCTCCAATGGAATTGTCGATGCCCCCGATGATCATCACCAGGGTGAAGCCCAGGGCGACGATTCCCGTCTGGGAAGCCTCCTGGAAGAGCTTCATGATATTCCCCAGGCTGAGGAACACGGGGTTGGCGAGGCTAATGGCTCCGACGATCAGGACCATCAGGCCCGCGAGGATGATCCGCCTGACGGCGTATCGCGACATGTGGAACCTCCCTTGAAAAAACGGCGGGACCGAAGGCCCCGCCGCATTCCTGGCTTCTAGCCTCTTACCAGCGATCCTCGGGCGGAATCTGCTTGACGGTCTCTAAAGTGGCGGCGAAGGGCGGAATCTGGATGATCTCAGTCTGGGCTGCGGTGGAGGGTCCAAGCTTCTTTACGAGCCTGTCGTAGACCATGGTGGCTATGAGGGAGCCCTACTCGAAGCAGTTGTTATAGGCGGTGCCGGCTATCTTGCCCTGCTCGATGAGGGCGAGGGTGCTCTTCTGGCCATTGGCGCCCCATATCTTCACTTCCTTGAGGCGGCCCGCGGCTTCGGCGGCTATCATAGCGCCCTCTGCCATGTTGTCGTTGACGGCGAACACGCCGTCGAGCTGCTTATTGGCCTGGAGGAAGGAATTCATGATGGTGATGGCGATCTCTTTCTTCCATCCTTCGGCGCTCTGGGCTCCGACTATCTTGATATTCGGGTAGAGCTCGGCCATGGCCTGGCGGAAGCCCTTTTCCCTGTTGACGCCCAGGAGGGCTCCGGGGGGCGACTGGATGATGGCCACGTTGCCCTTTCCGCCGATCTGTTTGCCCATCTCCTTGCCGACCAGGTAGCCGGCCGAGATGTCCGCCATCTGGACCGAGGCCGTGTGCTTCTGGAGGGTGGCGAGGTTGACCGTGATGACCGGGATGCCCTTGGCTTCGGCAGCCTTGACGGAAGCCGAAAGGGCGGCTGCATCCTGGGCCTGGAGGACGATGGCATCGTACTTCTGGTTGATCACGTCGTCCATGAAGGATACCTGGAGTTCAGCCTTGAGCTGGGGATCGAAGGTCTGGACCTTGACGTTCGGGTACTTGCGGAACACCCGCATCATGCCCTCGAGCCAGGCGTTGGTGTTGGGCTGGCCCACGCTGGTGGGGATGTAGGCTACCTTGAAGGTCTGCGTGGCTTGAGCTGCCGCAGACATCGCGATGAGCAATCCGAGAACAACGGCGATGATCCTCGTTCGTTTCATCTCTTGCCTCCTGGTTGAATGCCGAACATGGGCGAATATTGCCACCCTGATCGGAACCTTGGGCACAGTTTACGACCGTTTTGCTCATTTGGCAAGGATTATTTTTAAAGAAATAATCGATTTTTGCATTTTTCGATCATAATAAACGGAATTATGTGCAATATTTCTCAATACAAAAATTTTTATCAGAAACGATCATACGACAATCACTTCTATGCCGCTTTCCTTGAGGCGCTCGAGGTAGTCCGGCGGGCAGTCCGAATCGGTTATGATGAGATCGATGGCCGAAAGGGGGGAGGAGACGAAGTTCGCCACCTTGCCCATCTTCGACGAATCGGCCAGGACGACTACCTTGCCGTGGGTGTTCCGTATCATGGCCTGATTGACGCTGCACTCCTGGTGGACGCTGGTCGTCAGGCCCTTTTCCAGGCTCACCCCGTTCGTACCCAGGAAGGTGTGGGTGCTCCAGATGTCCTTGAGCGTGTTGAGGGCGAACTCTCCCACCAAGGACTTGGACTGCTGGCGATATTCCCCTCCCAGGATCATCAGGTCGATGGAAGGATCCAGGTTCTCGTCTATCGCCGCGGCGTTGTTCGTGATCACTCGCACCCGCTTGCCCCTGATGGCCCTGAGGAGGCAGAGGATAGTGGATCCGGAGTTCATGAATATCACGTCGTCGGGGGAGATGAGGGCAGCCGCGGCTTCGGCTATCCTCGTCTTCTGGGCCATATTCGTTACGCCCTTCTCTCCCAAAACCCGTTCGGGTTGGATCTCGGATTGTGGCGGAAGTGCCTGGGCCCCCCCGTGGCGGCGCTCTGCGAGTCCAGCTTCCTGAAGGTGTTCCAGGTCGCGGCGGATAGTGATATCCGATACCCCTAGTTCGGCGCTGAGATCGGCCACTGAGACTGCTCCTCGCTCAGCGAGTATTTGAATGATCCTCGCCCGTCTTTTTTCCACCACTGCGCTGGAAGCCATGAGTCCCCCTTTCACATCGAGTATACCATATAAAACGATCACGTATAGTCCTAAAAAAGATCGAACGCTCGATTCAATCATTTATATTGATTATTCTCCGGCTTGACTCTATGCTTGCGGTGGGTGCTGAAACAACCCGGGAGGAAGTCCATGGCCCAAGGATCCATAGTCGTAGTAGACATAGGAACCACGAGCATCCGCGCTACTCTTTACGACCTCAGCGGCGCGAGCCTCCACCTGGCCAGAAGGGACAACCCTCCCCTCCACTACCCCGACGGCAGGGTGGAGCAGGACGCTTCGTCTTGGGAAACGCGCGTCGAGAGCCTGCTCACGGAGTGCGCCCTGCGCGCCTCGGAACTCGGCCTGAGTATCGAAGCCGTCAGCCTCACGTCCCAGAGATCCTCGGTGATCCCCTTGGACTCTTCGGGAAAGCCCCTCCGCCCCGCCATCATGTGGCAGGATCTGCGCACCCAAGCCATCTGTTCCGCTCTGGAATCCGAAAATCCTAAGATCTACTCGATCTGCGGGATGAAGGTCACTCCCGTCATGTCCGCCCCGAAGATGCTCTGGATAAAGGATAACGAGCCCGAGGTCTATTCCCGCACCTGGAAGATGGCGGGCATACACGACTATGTGCTCTACCTCCTCACGGGAGAGATCCATACCGATCCCAGCCTCGCTTCCCGCACCAACCTCCTCAACCTGGAGCGCATGGAATGGGACGATGGGCTCGTATCCCTTTTCGGCATCGACAAGAGCATACTCTGCGAGATGGTCGGTGCCGGTTCGCTGGCGGGGAGGACCTGTCCTTCCATGGCCCGACGCACGGGCATAGCCGCGGGGACGCCCGTGATGAGCGCAGGGGGCGACCAGCAGTGCGCGGCCTTGGGCATGGGCCTATACAGCCCGGACAGGGTCGTGGCCAACACGGGCACCGGCTCCTACCTCCTCGCCCACAGCCCGAAGCCCGTACTCGATCCGGAAATGCGCGTGTTCTGCAACGCCTCCGCCGTTCCTGGCTCCTACGTGGTAGAGGCCGGCATGCCCGCCTCCGGGGTGATCTGGCGCTGGTTCGCCGAAAACTTCTATCCCCAGGGCAAGCCCGCCTTCGGTCAGGTCGATTTTTCCCAGGCCAACGCCGAGGCCGAAGCCGCGCCCCCCGGATCCTCCGGCGTCCTCTTCCTCCCCCACTTCAAAGGATCGGGAGCCCCTCACTTCAATCCCAAGGCCAGAGGCTGCTTCCATGGCCTCAGCCTGGACACGGGAAGGGGCGACCTGGGCCGATCGATACTCGAAGGAATAGCCGCCGAAATGGCCGACAACCTCGGCCTCCTGGAGAGTCTCACCCGCCCCGCCCTTGCCGTCCACGCCTCGGGAGGGCTCACCGGCCTCGGCCTCTTCAACCGCATCCAGGCGTCCATGTTCGGAAAGACGCTCAAGGTGGACTCCAGCGGCGAAGCCACTTCCCAGGGAGCCTGGATCTCGGCTTGCGCAGCCCTCGGCATCTACCCGAGCCAAGCGGACGCAGCCGAAGCCATGCTCAGCCTCCAGCCGATCAAAACCTATGCGCCGAATCAGGAAGAATCCGGGTTCTACGCGCGTCTGAGGGCGGCGCGAAACCGGCTGTATGAATCCTTGTACGGGTCTTGCTAAGGGAGAAAGAGGCACTTCAAACCGATATATACCTTCGCTCCCTCCCGAATTCCGCCTTTTCAGGGCCGATCGGGGATGATACCGTACTAACCGCACCCTCATAAGCTGACTCCGCCGAAGAACCGAATATGACGAGGTGTCGAGGCCGATATGCGAAAAATCGCCCTTATCCTGGTTTTCACGGCTCTTTTGCTTCCCTGCTCTAGCCAAGGCAGGGGCCTTTCGGCGATAGCCAAGGAGGCGGTCGGCGACGACAGCTTCGATGTGGGCAGGCAGGTGGCCGTGATCATCGGTATAGACCGATACCGAGAATGGCCTTCCCTCAGAAACGCCGTATCCGAGGCGAAGAAGATAAAATCCATTCTCCAGGAACGGTATTACATCGACGAGTTCCTGGAACTCTACGACACCGAGGCCAACGCTTCCGCCATCCGCAGGCTTTTCGCCAAGGATCTGCCGGAAAAGCTCGGCATCAAGGATTCCCTCCTCGTGTTCTATGCCGGCCACGGCTACCTCGACGCATCGAAGACAGGCTTCTGGATTGCGAGCGACGGAAGCAAGGACGAGTTTTCCCAATCAGGCTGGATACCCAACGCCCAGTTGCGAAATTACCTAGGGCAGCTCCGGGCTTCCAGAATACTCGTCCTCGCGGATTCGTGTTTTTCGGGAGATTTCATAGACGTGCACAGGGGCGGATCCCCGACCGTAGATTCCCAATACTACCGCAAAGCCCTCAAGCTCACAGCGCGGCAGATACTCACATCGGGCGCATCCGAGAGCGTCCCGGACGAAAGCGAATTCGGCCGCCAGCTCATCAACCTCCTGGAGCGGAATACCGAAAAAGTGCTCGACCCTTATACCATGTACGAGAGGATCAAGCTTGGCGTCACCCGGACCCTCCCCCTCTTGGGCACTCTTCCCGGCAACGAACAGGGCGCGAGCTTCGCCCTCTTCCTCAAGGAAGACAGCCAGGGGAAAACCGGGACGAAGCCGGGCAAGAGAGCGGAACAAGGCGAACTCGCCGTAGCTGTCGATATGGACGGAGCCGACGTGTTCATAGATGGAATGGCAGTTGGAACGGCGCCCAATCTATTCCAAGGTTTGCCCTCGGGCAAGGAAATCCTCGTGGAAGCCAGGAAGGGCGATTACGCTGCCTCGGCATGGATCGTCCTCGAGCCTGGAGAGGTACACGAAATATCGCTCTCCCTGAAACTCCTCAAGGGCAATCTCTTCTTCATACTCCCAGGGGCGTCGGCCTATACGCTGACCATAGACGGGGAGCCTTTCGGCAGCCTCGGAACCGGGCTCGTCAAGGATCTGGGCGTCGGGAGGCGGGAGGTGGAACTGAGGAGCCCCAACCTGTACTGGAAGGGAATAGTCGAAGTGAAGGCCGGCATTTCCTCGACTGTCAGGCCCGAGCCCTGGAAAGTGGGGACGATTCTGGTGAAAGCCCCATACGACGCCTCGGTCCTTTTAGTCGCCGAGGCCCTCGCCTCCGCATCTGACCAAAGGGCAGTTCCCCAGGAAAAGCGATTCAAGGGCGAGGCTCTTTTCGAGGCCCTGCCCTGCGGCAGGTACCGCCTCGAAGCTTCCGGCCCCGGATACGAGACGGTGAGCACGAGCATTGACCTGGGCGCGGGCGAAAAACTCACTATAGAACCATGGACGACGGGAACACTGGAGATTTCCTCGGATCCGCCCGGAGCCGCAATCATTCTCGACGGAGTCTTTGTAGGCACGAGCCCCATCTCCCTGGGCGGACTAAAGCCGGGCGCCGCCTCGATAATCCTCAGGAGGGAAGGCTTTGAAGACCTGTACTTCGAGCTGGAAGTGGAGGCTGGAAAGACTATCGCCACGAGCCGTCCGATGAAGGCTAAGCCTTCCCCCGCTCAATTCCGAGTCGGCGATACGGTGCGAGTGAAGCCCGAAATCGGGACTCCCGCCTATCAATGGGGTTCGGTAAAACCCGGCGATGTCGGCGTGGTAAAAAGCCTTCCTTCGTCCGGTAGCGAGATCATGATTGTCGATTTCCCCGCGCAGAAAGATTGGATGGCCAAGCCCCAGGAGATGGAGCTCGTCTTTCAAACGATCTCGTCTCCTTATCCGTCCCCGGTGGACTACAAGCCGTTGAGCAGGGCGATCCTAGCCTTCGTCAAATGGGCCGATAAGGATGAAGAATGGAAGAACATGAGCGACATCCTGGGTTCGATCGGGAAATATCCTAAGACCACGGAGACCACCGATCCGAAAGAACTCGAACGGCTCTTGCAAGACGCAGGGGTATTCCTCATCCCCGAGCAGGAAGAGGGCAGCCGCTCGGCCCTGGAAAAATTCGGCTCCTCGGTAAAGACAGTTCTCGATTCTTTCGTCAGGCGCGGAGGGTTGGTGGTCTCTTGCGCTGAATACGGCGACAAGTCGGGTTTCCTCAAAGGCGCGGAATTGTTGGACTACGATCTCGTAGACAGATCCTCGGACTGCACTCTAGCCGGCTCCAGCTGGCTGACCAAGGGAGTATCCCAGACGATTCCCGAGGGCGATGCCCTGGAACCTATTCTGGTAAAAAACTCGGCGGCTTCGGTACTGGTGAAGACAAAGCAGGGAGACGCCGCCGTAGCCTGGCTTCCCCGAGGTTTGGGCGGAGTCGTCTATATCGGCTGGGATTACTACTCTCCGCACGAGGATGCAAAGATAATACTCAAGAACGCCGTAGTCGGGCCTGTAGAACAGCCCACGAAGGCAGGCCTCACGATCTTCAAAGTGGGTGATAGCGTCCGCGTGCAGGCGAACATAGCGGAACCCAAATACGGATGGGGTCAGGTGAAGCCGGGCGAGATAGGGATCGTGAAAAGCCTCCCCGAACCGGGAAGCGACATGATGAGAGTAGATTTCCCATCCCAGAAAGACTGGGCGGCCAAGATGGGGGAGATGGAAATAGTTCTTCCTCAGACTGGCCAAGCTTCGAGCAAAGGAGGCCTTGCCAAGGCTTCCCCGAAGACCAGATCCGACTTCTCCTCCGATAAGGATTATGAAAGCTACATCAAGGGAGTGCTGAAAGTCGGCGATAGAGTGATCGCACTGCAATCCTTCGAAAGTGTGAAGAAAGGCTGGCTCGGAACGTATTATGGAGATCTAGATTTGAATCCTCCCGCCTGCGTGGTCTGGGATCAGCATTCCAATTCGGTAAGCTCCGTGACGCGATATGTGCCCATCGAGGAAAAGGGAAAGGTCTACAATGTCTACTACTACATCCTCGCGCCATACTAGATCGAAAGTCGGATCGGTTTAGACGGAAAAGGCTCTCGTGCTATAGTCCAACCCTCGCGGGGACAGCCGCGCGCCTTAGCGAGGGCGCGGCACTCTCAATCCCGCGGATCGAGGTCGCTCGGGCCTATCGGCAACATCTCGGGGAGAGTGGACTTGCTCCAGGCAGGCGGGCCGCGCCGCGTACCGGAAGGCCCTAGCCTGCGGGCTGCCTGATTACGGTCCGCCAGGCGTCGGGCTTCGCCTTCCTGGGATCGCTGAGGTATATCTCGTGGTGCTTTCCCCTGAGACGGAGCCCCGAGGCGGCAATGAAACCGTGCAGAAGCTCTATCGTCGGCCCCTCGGAGGAAAATGGACCTCTGTGGAGGATCTGGGCGCACCTCCCCTCTTCGAATCGCTCGAGGCGCAGCTTGCCTAGGGTGGGCAGATCCTTTTTCTTCGCGAGCTCCGTCTTGGCCTCGGCCAGGATTCCCTCCGTCACGAAGTCGGGTTGCATGATCATCATCGTCCATAGCCAGGCTGATTTGTTGCCGGCCACGAAGCTCGACATGTCTTCGGCCCACCACAGGCCCTCGAGGGCCATGACCGGGTAGTCTATCCCCAGAGGCCCCTTCTTTATCTTGAACTTGATGGTGTAGGCCGCCGAGTAGAGGGCTTCCACCGCTCGGGCGTACTCCACGGAGCTATTCGGATCCCCCGCCCCGTCGATCATGAGAAATCCCATCTCGGGGACGTCGACTAAGGCAGGCTCCTTGGCCGATGGCTGGTAGAGATGCTTGAGCCTAGCCCTGAGATCCAATTTTCCCATAAGGCGCCACCTCGGGTGTCAGTGTAGTTTATGGCGACCTCGGGGACAACAGACAGGCGAGGAGTTGTATTCAGATGAGGAGCACTACGGCTATATCCGGATCAGCGTGCCGTGTAATAGCTCCACAGATCGTAAGGAGGGAAAATCCCCTTGTCCGTCACAACCCCATCGCAGAGCTTGGGAGGGGTTATGTCGAAGGCGGGATAGAAGCCTTTCACGCCGCGCATCGCCGTGCGCACTCCCATGGCCTCCAGGACATCGTTCCCGTCTCTCTCCTCGATCTTCACCGTATCGATAGAGGGATGCTGCCGGTTGGGGCTTCCTGTCACGAAATATGGAATGCCCCAATAGGAAGCGGCCAGGGCGATCTGGAAGGTGCCGACTTTATTGACGATATGGCCGTCCATGCAGATCACGTCTGCGGCGGACGTGAAGACATCGACTTTCTTGGCTTTCATGGTATATGCAGGCATGTTGTCCGTTATCACCGTCACGTCGAATCCCATATCCTTGATGACGGAGGCGGTAAGCCGCGCTCCCTGGAAATAGGGGCGCGTCTCGGGGCAGATGAGCTGTATCTCCTTGCCCCTGGCCCGGCATTCCCTGAGCATGGTTCCCACGATAGTCTCGGCGAAGCATTGGGTCATCACGGTTCCCCTGTCGGGGAATTGCCTTACCAGATGGACGGCCACGGCAGCGCTCTTGGCGTACCTGGCTTCGACGACCTTCAGATTATGGAGGAAGACCTCCTCGTCCGGAGCCTTGCCCGATGCCATTGCGGCCTTGGCCACCGTGGCGCATTCCTCGGTAATTGCAGCCATCTTTTCAGCTGTTGTAGGACGGGCATGGGAAAGTTCCCAGGAAGCCCGATCCATCTTCGCGTCGAATTCGGCCTGGCCCTCGGCCTCTGCGGCGGCATGCCGGGCCGCTTGCGCCATGCCCATGGCCGCCGCGACATAGGGCCCTCCCGACTGGGTCACCATGTCCCTGATAGCCTCGATGACTTCATGGTATTCGCGGCACTCGACGAATTCCGTCCGGGCGGGATAGACCCTCCTGTCCAGGATCCGCACGAGGCCCGAAGACAGGTCGTACCAAGCCACATTTTCGTATCTCAGCATGAAAGCCAGGTCTCTGTCGTTGCGTTCCATAGTGCGTTCTCCTTTGCCGGCGCTCCTGGCCGCTGCTTCCGGGCGGCCTTCCCGCCTTATCTGCCCAGCCTTTTGCGCATAGCCGCGATCGCGGCATCGGAAAGCTGAGCGGGCTTCCCCGCCTGGAGGGCGAGCGAGTATATCTTGGCCGCGTCTTCCACGTAGATGGCCCGAAGATGGGCCTGATCGAGGGTCGCCCCCACGGCCACGGCCCCGTGGTTGGCCATGAGGCAGGCGTTCCTGTCCTTCAGGGCGGCCGCGACTATAGCTCCTAGCTCCTCGGTTCCCGGCAGCTCGAATCCCGACATGGGGATATCGCCTCCGATATAAGCGATCATCTCGATGAGGATGACGGGAATCGGCATCCCGACCACGGCGAAAGCCGTGGCGTAGGGCGAATGGGTATGGACAACCCCCCTGCATCCGGCTACGCCTCGGTAGATGGCCGCGTGCATCCTCCACTCGGAAGAGGGCCTATGCTTTCCTTCGATCACGCTCCCCGAAACCGCGTCGATCACTACTATGTCCTCGAGCTTCATCTTCTCGTAGCGGAAGGAACTGGGAGTGATGGCCATCCTGGTTCCCGTCTCATCCAGGATGCTCAGGTTCCCGCTGGTGCCGGCGAACAAGCCTTCCTCATACGCCTGAAGGGTATTCTCCAGAACATTCTCTTTCATCGCGGCAAAATCGGACATGATGCCATTCTCCTTCATTCGACCAAGGTCGCCAGGTAATCCTTTCCTCGGCGGTGGGTATCCCTATCCACGATGAAGCGCTTCGCGGCGAGCACGAGGACGCGCTCGGCCGAGGCGCGGATACCGGCGTCCTCTATTCCGGCTATGTCCCTCACCTGGGCCACACCGACGATACGCCGTATCATCTCCAACCCGGCCACCCCCGCCGTATCCGAAAGGATCCTGTCCAGAAGCCATTTCGCGTATCCTGGAGTCCTCCCCATGGGATCGACGGCTTTCTCGGCGAAAAGCTCGAGGAAGAGCTCGGAAAAGCGGTCCACGGTCTCGACCATGCAGCCGTCGATCCAGGCGAGGAAAGCCTCGGTCTTCTCATCCTGCGGCGCGGCTGCCTGAGCCCTGACTCGGGCGAAGCAGAGGTTCCCTAGGAAATTGCCCAGATCGTAGCCGATCGGTCCGAAATACGCAAACTCCGGGTCGATCACCTTCGTTGAGTCGATTTTTACGAAGATGGAGCCCGAATGGAGATCTCCGTGGATGAGGGCCTGGGCATCGTTCATGAAGGAATACTTCAGCTTCGCCACCTCGAGGCGGAGCTCCATGTCGGCGAATAGCTCCTGGCCCATGAATTCGGCGTTGGGTGGGAATACCTTGGTCCTTCCCGGCCGGTTGGTGTAGGGCTCCGTATACACGAGCTGCTCTGTGATGGCGCAGAGAGCTGGATTGGTGTAGCGCTGGACGAGGACCTTTTTTTCCTCGGGGGCCATCACCATGTCCAGGGTGGGCACCGTGGTTCGCGCCACGAAGGAAGCCATATCCTGGGCGAGGCGAGGGAATATCTCCCGATCGATCAGCGCGTAGCGCAGGATGCGGTGGTCCGAAAGGTCCTCCATGGCCACGCAGGCCATGACCGGGTCGTAATCGTACACCTGCGGCGCCAAGCCCGGAGCCAGTTCCCCCTCCAGCTTCAATATCTCGGCCTCGATCCTGTTCCTGTCGAACCCGAGGATCCGCGAACCCGAGCGCGTTCCCCTGTCCGCATGCTTGATGATCGCGGAGATGCCCCGCTCCCTGTCCGCGACCCTGAACACGTAGTTGATGTTTCCGTCCCCGATCTCCCGCACTTCGAGCGGGCCCGAGTCCTTGAACAAGGAGAGGCGGAGGCGAGCGTACTCCTCCACGTCCTTTTCGTCCATCCTGAAATGACTGTCGAACCTGCCCATCTCAGTTCTCCGCACTGCTGTAGTACGTGGATGCCAGAGCGAGGGCGAGGACTACCCCCTTCACCGCGTTGAGCGAGTAGTAGGGCACGGACATCATGATGAGGCCGTTTTCGAGGATTCCAACGAGAGAAGCCCCGACGAATGTCCCGAAAGCATTGGGCTTGCCCGCCCCGGCTACGGAGCGGCCTATGAAGACAGCCGAAATGGCGGGCATGGCATAGCCCGCGGCTCCCTGAATCTGGGCCGACATGTTCCTCGAAGCCACCAGCACCCCGCCCAGGCCGATGAAGACGGCCGCGAGAATGCCCGCGTACACTCGATAGCGATACACCGGTATCCCCGATAGCCGTGCCGCTTCCTTGTTCCCCCCCACAGCGTAGATGTACCTGCCGTATTTCGTGTAGGTGAGGAAGATGTGTACCAGGATGACGATGATGATCATGATGATGATGATCGTCGGAGCCTGGCCCATGTTCTTGAATGTCTGGGAAATCCTCCCAAGGGTGTCCATGCCATTGGGCCGGGGCATGCCCTCGCTGATCGCGCCTCCTCCCGAATAGGTGAGGCTGAGGCCGTCCAGCATGAACATCATCGCCAGGGTGGCCAGTAGGTCGGGGATTTTGCATTTGACGATGAGGAACATGGTGAGCATCATCAAGGCCATAGTCAGCGCTAGAGTCAGGGGGATGGCAACCCACATGGATAGCCGGTGCCATACCATCATGGATATTACGAGGGCTCCGGACATGGACGCCATGGATCCTGAAGAGAGGTCGAACCCGCCCACCGCAAGGGTGATGGTCAGCCCTATCCCGATGATGGTCGTTATGGATATCGATCTGAGAATCGTGATCATGTTGGATGAAGTGAGGAACATCCGAGGCATCCGCGCGGCGAAGAAGGCGAACACCGCCACGAGGGCGAGAAGGGAAGCCCATTTGCCGATGAATTCGGAAAATTTCTTGCCCGGCTTCGCCTGGGTATTCGAGTTCCGCATTATTTGTCACCCCCGGTTGCGTAGAATAGGATTTCCTCTTCCGTCGTGTCCGCTGTCGGCAACTCGGCCGACACGGATCCGTTGTACATGACATAGATGCGATCGGTGATCGCCAGAATCTCATTTATCTCGGACGAAGCGTAGAGCACGGCCTTGCCCTTGGCCGCCAGGTTCTGGATGAGCTGGAAGATGTCGCGCTTGGCGCCCACGTCGACGCCCTTTGTGGGCTCGTCCAGGATGTAGACGTCGGAGTCTGAAGTGAGCCATTTCCCTACTGCCACTTTCTGCTGGTTGCCCCCCGACAGCAGCCTTACTTTCTGGTGAACGCTGGGCGTCTTGATTCCCAGTTCGCCCACGAGCTTTTCCGCGTTCTGGAGCTCCTTCTTCCTGTTGACGAAGGAAAGGCGGCCGCAGAATTTTCCGAGGCAGGCCGCGGAAAGATTGGAATACACAGGTTCAGCCACGAGCACTCCTTCTTTTCTCCTTTCCTCGGGGACCAGGGCGATCTTGTTCTTCACAGCTTGGGTGGGCGTCGCGCATCGAAGCGGACGTCCAGCGAGGAGGATTTCTCCTTCCGCGCACCTGTTGGCCCCGAAGAGGAGCTTGCACAATTCGGTCTTGCCCGCCCCCACGAGGCCGCACAGGCCAACGATCTCGCCTTTCGCTACATTCAAGGATACGTTTTTCACCTTCCCCGCCTCGTCGCAGAGCTTCTTCGCTTCGAGGACCGTTCCGTCGATGGGAACCTTGATCTTCGGAAAGTTCTCTTCGAAGCTCCTTCCCAGCATCAAGGTGACGATGTCCTGTATTGTGAGTCTCTCGTCCACCCCTCGGTTCGCCACTATTCTTCCGTCCTTCATGACCGTGAGGCTGTCGCAGATCTGAAACAGTTCCGGCAGCCGATGGGAAATGAATATGACACCGACTCCTTCCTTCTCTTTCAGATCCCGAACGATCCTGAAGAGCTCCTCGACCTCCCCCAAGCTCAAAGGCGCGGTCGGCTCGTCCAGGATGAGGAAACGGCAACTCTCCCTGACCGCCCGGGCGATGAGGATCATCTGCTTTTCGGCCAGGCTCAGGCTCGAAACCTTCCTGGATACATCTATCTTCATCTTGAGGCGAAGAAGTATGTCTTCCGCCGATTTCATCAGCTTCGGCCAATTGATGAAGGTACTGCCCCTCATGCCGGTCACGAGGGAGTTGAACATGATGTTCTCCGCCACGGAGAGGTAGGGGAAAAGAGCCATGTCCACTTCCTGGTACACGATCTCTATGCCAAGGAGCTTGGCATGACGAGGATCCCGGATCTCCACCGTTTCCCCGTCGATGAGGATCGTGCCTGTGTAGTTAGCGTTTGCACCCGCAAGAACCTTCATCAATGTGGATTTCCCCGCTCCATTGGCGCCCACCACCGCGCGTATTTCGCCGCTTCTCACCGAGAAATCCACATCGCTCAAGGCTTTTACGCCGGGGAATTCGATTCCTATCCCCCGCATCTCTATTGTATGGACGCTTTCCATTGAAATTGTTCCTTGCCGCGGATCCGAAGAACTCCGGGCGGAATCCAGGGAATTTCCATCCCAGATCTCCCGCCCGGAGACGAAGTCGCCTACGAGGCTTATTTGACCCCCGCGGCCTTCCTGAGTTCTTCCATCCAGGGAGTGATGTTATCCGTATTGAGACCGTAGCCCGGTATGATCGTGCCCAGATTGGTCACGTTCGCCTGCGGAGTGAGCTGAGAAGCGAGGATCACCGAAGGCTGGAGTATATACTCGGCGGGCGTAGGTTCGCCGTTGAGCTTTTGAGCCAGCAACCGCACGGCCGAAATCCCGATATTGGGGAAATGAGTGGCTACGCAGGCCTTCCATATCTTGTCCTGAGCGCGCATGAAGTTGATGTCCTGGTTGGAAATATCGATGGTGACCAGGGGAATGTCGTTTCGGCCAGCCTCGGTCAGCGCCTTGTAAGCTCCACGAGCGTAGGCGTCGTAGGCGCTCCAGATCACGTCGACAGTCCCCTTGGGGTACTTTGGCAGGATGGAGGCGACTACCGAGGCCATCGAGCCTTCCGAGTCTGCAGGGTTGGATGGCCCGAGCACCTCGAGGGTCTTGATCTTTCCGGCTTCCTCGAATTTTTTGTAGGTCTCTTGGCGCCTATCGAAGGGAGGAATGCCGGGACCGCGCCATAGCTTGAGGACGCGGATGGGTCGAGGCTTGTCCTTGAGAAGGTCGTCGACGATGTAGTCCAGGGTGAGACGGGCCATCTCCTGGTCGCTCTGGAATGTAGTGGTAACCCCGGGGAGACCCTTTCCCGAGGAATCGGCTATCACCGTGTCGAATGTCACTACCTTGATGCCCTTGGCCAGGACGTTCTTGACCAGATCGTAGGAATACTGGGGCTTGCCGTGGGAGATGATCATCCCGTCGTATCCCTGCTGGGAGCATTGGTTGACGATGTCCTGGAATCGGATATCGTCTCCGTCGGAGGTGAACACGTCCACCTTGATGCCGTACAAGGCTCCTTCCTTGATGGCGGCATCGAAGGCCATCTTGAAAATCTCGGTCGAGGTCCCGTTGAGCACATAGGCGACTTTGTACTTCTGGGCCTTGAACTGCTGCCCTATCTGCTTGGCGTCCGCGCTCGCGAAGAGAAGCAGAGACACCAAGGCCAGGGCGACGAGAATCAGCTTCGTTCTTTTCACCGCATGCCTCCTATTAATCATGGGCGCGCGTGCGCGCGTCCAGCATGATCCATCTCGAGTACAGCCTTGGCGGTCCTGTCGTCGGTCACGAGTCCCTGGATGAAGCCGCCGCGGATAGCGCCAAGAATGGGAGCCGCCTTTTCGTCTCCGTAGGCTACCGCCACCACAGGGCAGCGCATGGGCACATCTGCGGTTATGGATCTCCCGTCCAAGCAGGTGGAGACGATCCTTCCCTCCAAATCGAAAAAGTGAGTGTAAATGTCTCCCACCGCCCCAGCTGAGGCCATCTCCCGAATATCGTCTTTGCTGATGAAGCCTCGGTCCACCAAGACCGACTTTTCCACGTTGCCCAGCCCGATCATGGCGCAATCGACCGAATTGGCCATCTCCAGCGTGGATGCCACGACATGGTCTTTTCTCAGCATGGCGGCCATTTCCCTGGACGAGGCTATGGCCGGGGCCCATATATTGAAATAGTCGATTCCAAGAGTCCTCGAAAGCAACAATCCCCCGGCCGCAGGATTCGAGGGGCTTACGGCGTAGTTCGGCATCGTATTGCCGGTTAGCGTCACGATCCTCTGAACCTTTTTCTTCCTCAAGGGCTCTACCAGGCTCAAGGCGGCGGAAACCGCGCGGGAAGAACCCACGCCGATGCTGACGAAATCCTTGCACATCTCAGAAAACCTCAGCGAAGCGGCGAGGGCGACATTCTCCAGCGGCTTCGTGCCGGCTGGCACTACGGTTATATCGTCTAGTCCCAAAGCGGAGCGGAACTCCTTCTCCAGCTCGAAGAGGGAGCTGTATTTCCTGTTTATCTTGATTTCGACTATTTTCTGCTCCCGGATTGTCTTCAAGAGCCGCACCACTTTTATCCGGGGAATCCCCAGGAGCTCTCCCACCTCCTGCTGGCTTTTATCCTCGTAATAATACAGCCATGCTATCCTCGTGAGGAGGCTGTTGTTCAAATGTTCATCCATATGAACAAGTATGCAGGCGATTCGCGGAGCTGTCAAGGAAAATATTAGGTACTTCCTTGTCCTGCATGAAAAAGCATCCTATAATACAAAGAGGCCGAGCTCCTCCTTTTTTGAGTCCTCGGGTAAGCCATCTTCGGACCAGCCTCTCAGCCTATAATAGGCATCCAGGGATGTCTCGAGATCCGGGGGAAGGTTCTGCCCCGCTCCGCCGCCTTTCGGTTGAAACTTGATCCTATCCGGCAAGGTGTCGTCCTTCCGGCTCACTCCCCTGCTGACGTTTATCATCCGCTTTAGGTTGAAAATCCTCTCTCCGGCCTTGAGATATTCATCAACATCCATGCCCCAGCCCGTGGCGAGATTGAGCCATTCCAGTGACGTGGTCACCGAAGAACCGCCGCCTATGGAGAACTTGCAGAGCTTGAGGCTGTCCAAGAGGCCCATGTAATCCTGGGTAGCAACTACCAGTTCAACCTTCCTCTTCGTGCCAAACCTGTCCTCGGGGGCTGGAAAGCCCCGTTCAGGCATCGTCAGCCTCCGCTCGTAATTGTACGACATGCCCTGCAGATGACAGGCCCCCCGGTTGGCCGTAGCGTAGGACAAGCCCATGGAATTGAAGGCGCGCGGATCGTGGGCGGGGAACTCCAATCCTTTCACGTGGATGGCGTACTCGGGAGAGCCGAAAACCTTCGACATCCGGGCCACGCCTTCGCCTAGCAAAGCTCCCACGCCATCCCTGGCGCCGATGAGACGCACCAGCTCTAGCAAGGCTTTGGCATCCCCCCATCTGGGGGCTATCCCGCCGAGATCGATCCCTGCCGTCTCTCCCCTCTCGAAGGCCTCCATGAGGAATCCTATAGCTCCGCCCGCCGAGATCGTGTCGAGTCCGAGCCTGTTGCAGAGCTCGTTGGCCGCAATCACCGCGCCCAGGTCGTCGATGAGAAGATTCGGGCCGAGCATGGAGAGTGTCTCGTATTCCGGGCCGCCACCGAGGCCTCCGTCGGAGAGTTCCACCACCCGCCCGCAGCCGATTGGACATTGGGCGCAGAAGAATCTCTTCTTGAGCAGGCCTTTCTCCACCCAGGTCTGGCCGACGAGCTTTCCGATGTCGAGAGGGCCGGAACCAGCAATCCAATTCTTCACAGGCACGTCCCCAGCCTCGTAAAACACCCCTAGTGAACCTGCCGTGCCGAACCTGGCCATCATTTCGGTATTGACGGGAAGGGCCTTCGTCACATCGATGACGGAGCTCCTGAATCCTTCCGGATCCCAAAGGGCGCGAGGTCGACGCGTAGCCGGAGCGGCTACCACAGCCTTCAGCCGCTTCGATCCCATAACGGCTCCCAATCCGCATCGCCCGGCCATCCTCGCGTCTCGCCCGTCATGGGCTATGGCGGCGATCTTGACCAGCTTTTCTCCCGCGGGTCCGATGCAGGCCGTCTCCGAACCCGGGTAGGCTGAGGAAAAATACTCGGCGGTCTGGAAAGTATCCTTGCCCCAGACACCGCTCGCCGGCTCTATAGAAGCTCCTCGTTCCGTAACGAGGATGAAGACCGGATCTTCCGATGCCCCCTCGATGACGAGAAAATCCCAGCCTGCCGCCCTGAACGCGCTTCCCCAAGCCCCGCCCACGTCCGATTCGGCAAAAAGCCCGGTGAGAGGAGACAGGGCCGCTACTTCGTGCCGACCCGAGGTGGGAGCCCGAGTGCCGCACAGAGGACCGACAGCGAGGATCAAGGGATTTTCCGGGTCTAGGGGATCGACATCAGGCTTGGCGAGCTTGAACAGAAGCAGGGCCGCCGCTCCGCTCCCGCCTATGAATTTTCTGAAATCGGCAGGATCGAGCATCTCCATCCACGACCGCTTGCTGCTAAGATCTACCCGTAGGATTCTTCCGTACTCGATTTCCATCATCGCCTCCCGAGGCTGCGCGCCGCCAAAGCGCATTTTGCGAAACGGTATAGAGCGTTATGGTCGCTACTACTGTTATAGTGCCTATGGCTTGCCAGAGGGTTTCAATCCTCTCGCCCAGTATGACCCAGGAATAGATGATTGTGCTCAAGAGCCTCCAGGCTTGGAGCGTGGAGTACATCGGGGCGCCTAGATGCTTCAGCGCCTTGTTCTGCATCACGGTTCCGAAGAGGAGGACGCCGAGGGCGAATGCCGTATAGGCGAGTATTCCCGAGGGAGCGATAACCAGCCACGGGTTCCATTCCTCCTTGGCGATCACGCTGCCGCAGCACATGAATAAGGCCAGCGATGCGAATTGGATAAAAGCCATGGTCTCAGCGCTCGAGCCGGTTTTGCCGCGGTTCTTGATGAAGATCATATAGAAGGCGAGCAGCGCGCCCGATACCGCGGCGAGCGCTATTCCAAGGGGGTGATCGTTTCCTCCCAGATTCGAGGCCCTAGAGGGCGTCGCGCCGTAGATCATGGCTATCGACCCCGCCAGGGAAACCACGAGGGCGACGATAGTATGCCGAGGTAAAGGCTCCCTATAGAGCTTGAAGCTTAAGAGTGCCACAATGAAAGGCGCCAGGAGGGAGAACAGCTGCACCGTGGTCGCGTAGGTAAAGCGGGACGCGTAGAGATTCGTGAGACCCCTGGAGATCACGAGAAAAGCCAGGATCAGCGCTTGCTTCAGCGTAATGGTCTTCAGGTCTATCTTTTTCCCCATGAAGGCGACGATGAGAATTGCCGCAAGGGTATTCGTCATGGCAGCCATGCTCATGGTCCCCAGATGGTGGATCTTCTGCAGGTAGCGGGCAAGCACGGGATAGCCGCCCCATGCGCTGTGCGAGATCAATCCCAGCACGATCCACGATCCAAAGTCGGCGGATGGGAGCCTCGACTGGAGTTTCTGGCCGAGTTTGTTCAATTGTGCACCATATTGAACATTTTTCTCATCCATGCCGGGAATTGTCAAGCAGAATGATGATGGACCAGGGATCGGTATCAGCTGATCCTTCCGTCGCATAGTCAAAACAAAAAGCCGCGGACCTTTCGATCCGCGGCTT
>DATCUA010000156.1:0-7354 GCA_036567645.1 Rectinemataceae bacterium
ATCCATTTCCCCCCCAAGGAATCCCAGATCAGGCCCGACAGGATTGCGAGAGCCGCGCCGACGAATAGCCGGAAAAATCGAAGCACAGCCATCCACCCGCCTATATCCTCGGATTTGACGAGTTCGAAGCCCATCGCCGCCTGGATGACCTGAATCACGGGATACACTCCGAGGCAGATGCCGGAGACGACGAGGAAGAAAGGTCCCCGGGCGAACACGAGGAGGAGGTTGGATGCCAGGAAAAAGGGGGCGAGGGCGAAGAGAGTCTTCTTCCTCCCTACGATATCGGCCAGCCTCCCGAGCGGCACGCCGGCTACGAGACTGACGATGGCCGAGGCTGTAGCCATGGCCGCGAGCGTGTAGGCCCCGGCTTGTTTCGCTTGGGCGGCGAAGAGCTGGGTGAAGGGCAATACCATGCCCGTGGGTAGGCTCCCGAGGCAGGATATGAGGATGAAGCGCCTGAGCCGGGGCTCGGCGAAGGCTCTCCGGAAAGAGCCGAAAGCCAGAGAGAGGGGCTTGAAGGCTCCGCGGGTCTTTTCGGGCTTCCAGGCCTCGCCCGCGAGGCTTCGCCCCAGATATATGAAGCAACCTATTTCCCCCGCCGCGGCCAGATAGAACAGGGGCCTCAAGGCCGAAGGCGGAGGAGATCCCGACACGCCGACTCCGACAAGTCCGATGACAGCGGCGCCAAGGAGGGGCCCGAGAAAGCTCATGGTTCCCTGGGCCACGCTTTCGCACATTCCCATCGCCGTGGCCCGTATTTCGTTCTTGAGCGAGCCGCCGCAGACTACATTGCAGCAAAGCCCGGATTCCGCGCTGCCCCACCACCAGGCCACGATGCCCGAGGCGGCCAGGACCCAGCCTGGGGAAAGCCCGAGGAGGAGGTAGGCGAAAGCCGTCATGAGGATCCCGCCCAGGTAAACCCTCTTCAAGCCCTCGACGTGCATGAGCCAGATGCCGAAGAGGCCGTAGAACGCGGACAAGCCCATACCCAGCCCGTTGGCCAAGCCGAGGGCGGCCCCCGAAGCGCCCAGCCCGACCAGGTAAACCCCGAGATAGGGGAAGACCATCTGATAGATGAGCTTGTCGATGGAAGCCCTGACTGCGGTGGCCTTCCAGTCTCCCGCAATCGAGGCCGAAATTCCGAAGCCGCGCGATTTTCCGGCCACGTTTCCTCCAGTCGCCATGGCGCAGGCAACTATGCCATAGGATCGGATTCGCATCAATCGAGGCGCCGCCGTGAGGCGAAACCCCCGCCACGGGGCGGCTCAAATGGTTTGCAAAGTCTTCGCGTACCGTATATCATGGAATGATCACACTACCGCTTCCGGCTTACGAGCCGGGAAGGAGACAAAGATGAAAAAGCTACTGGCCGTCCTTGTCATCGCCTGCGCCGTATCCGGGGCCGTCTTCGCCGAGGCGCCCGCTTCGGGAGTCAGCATGGAATCCCTCGTCAATGTTGGAGACCTCATGGTCAACGCCGGGCTCAACTTCGGCTGGAGCGGCCTCGGTGTGGGCGGCGGCGTGGAATACATGTTCGCCAAGTGGGACATCCCCAATTTCGCCCCGCTCAATTTCGGGGCGGCCGCCAAGGCTGCTGTGTATTTCTCATCCGGAATCGATATCGATCTCTCGGCCCTGGCCACGGTGCATTTCGGTCTCAAGGGCTTTACCGCCCTCCCCGAGTTCCTGCGCAAACTGGACTGGTACTGGGGCCTCGGGCTAGGTTTCGGGATCGGCAGCGCCGGAGGTATCGGCATCTCCACGGGCTCGGGCATCTGCTACTATCTCACCGATACCCTCGCCATCAATGCCGACTACTTCTACACCAACTACTTCGGTTCCGGATCCGGCTCCTCCGGAGTCCTGGGCGTCCGCTTCAAGCTCTAGCCCTTCCGCCTATCGGGGCGACAAGGCAATTACGCATGGCTGCCGCGCCCGGTCCTAGGGCCTGCGCGCGGCAGTGTATCCTTCGCTTGACGCCGCCCCTCAGTCCATCTACACTTCATCCATTCCACCGAGCCTGAGTTCCTTCCGCCCCGAAGATCATCATTTCGAGGCGATGGGCTCCGGCCATCGGGTCGCGCGGGAAACGGCGCGGCCTTCCGCGTTTGAAAAGGGGGAATGGCTATCTACCTCGCTCGTATCCGAAGGAGGAGACTCCCAGCCCTCCGCTTGAGGCGTTTCGCCTTCATCCTCTTGGCATTGGCCGCCTCCGCTTCCCACAGCCTCGATTTGAGGATTTCCGGTAAACCATGGCCGCTCCCGGAGGACTCGGCCTTGCGCGCTCTCTGTTATCCGGTGCCTGAAGCGGGCCCAGGGGAACGTGGCATCGCCCTGTCAGAAGTCCTCCCTCCCTTGGCCGAAGCCTGGAAGCTGGATGCGAAAGGCCCTGGCGGGAACCTGTCCTGGGCATCCGACGAAGTGCTCTCGCTATTGGGCGAAACCTATCTGCTCGCATCCAAGGCCGGATGGAAGATCCTCTGCCCGCGCGGCGTCCTGGATGGAATTAGTTCCATAGACCTCTCGGCTCAAGCAGCCGAAGAGGGCGAACTCGAAGTCTGGCTCTCCTGGGAGGGCGTGCCGAAGCTCAAGGCCGAGCTGGCGAGGTGGTCGGCCTTGACGGGCGTCAAGGTCAAGGCTTTGGAGCTGCCCGACACCCGGTCCAAGTTCCTCGCCCTGCTCAGGGGCGGAGGAAGGTTGCCCGATCTTTTCATGGTGCAGACGAGCGATATTGCCGACCTCTCCGAGACGGGAGCCCTCCAGCGCCTTGAACGCCTTGCGGGCAGAGCAAGCCCTCTCGACCCGAAAGGCCTCCAGGCTTTCCGTACCGAACGGGGTCTATGGGCGCTGCCGTTCTACTTCGATACCCAGCTCGTCTTCTACCGGAAATCCAAGCTTCGGAAGGCGCCAGCCGAAACCTGGAGCCTGGAGGGCCTGGAAGCCCTTGCCGTTTCGCTTTCGGCCCCCGGCAAGCCCGCGCTGTCCTGGAACATGTACTCGGCATACTGGCTTCTCCCCTTCGCCATCGGCTTCGGCAAGCTGTCCATCGCCGATGCCGACGGAGCCGTGCGCCCCGACGACCCGGGCACGCTCGCGGCCTTGGAATGGATGCTGGGGCTCATAGGAAAAGGCGCCCTCGAGCCCCTGGAGCGCGACGCCATGATAGGGCGCTTCGCCTCGGGCGAGATCCCCATCATCCTCTCGGGATCCTATTCCATACCCGAGTTCGAACGCATAGGGATCGATTTCGGCGTAGCTTCCTACCCCGTATCGGAGAAGACAGGCAAAGCCGTATCCCCCCTGCTCGACTACAAGGGCTTCGCCGTGTCCAAGTCGACGAAATCCCCGATATCCGCCGCCTGGCTTTTGGGCTATCTGACGGGAACGGGGGTTCAGCAACGGTTCAACTCGGCCCTGTACAAGCTTCCTGTCGAACCGGGAGCCTGGGCCGAGGCCAGGAGGACGAATCCCTACTATCCCCAGCTCGCCCGGAGCGCGGCCATGGGCTCGGTAATCCCTCCCGGGGAAGGGTATTCGATCTATAAAAATGTCATGTGGAAGATAATCCGATTCGTGCTCACCGGAGCCATGACTCTCCCCAAGGCCTTGGGAGAAGCGCGCCGGCTCATAGACGCCAATTACTCGCAGAAGCATTGAACGGGACAAGGAGGAACCATGAGGCGCGAACAGTCGAAAGTCGGATACCGGATCTCCCGGGCGATATGGGGAGCGCTTGCGTTCGCCCTGGCCCTGGCCGGCGTGCCCGGCAGGGGATTCGCCCAGAGCCAGGTTCCCGCCCAGCCGGAGGCGAAGTGGTCGGTACGCCTCTCGGGCCTGCGCGCGGACACCATGAGCCAGGAATACTTTTCCAAGCTCAAGGCGGCCGGCTCGGGCTACCTCTCCAAGACGGTCGACAAGAAAGGCGCCACGGCCATATACACGGGCGTGAGCCTGAGACTGGTCATGGCGATGGTCGACGGCCCCGACTCGGCCCATCCCTTCGCCTTCGACCCAGGCCTCTGGGCTCGCGGCTACGACATAACCTTTGTGGCGGAGGACGGGTACTCGGCTTCCTTTTCAACGGCGACCCTCTCTCCAGACGCCCTCATCCTCGCCGACACGGAGGACGGGAAGCCCCTCGTCAAGCCCATGATCGTGGGCGATGGCCCCAAGAGCCTCTGGGTGAAGAACATCACCTCCATCGAGACGAGCCTTTCCCCAGCCGCTCTCGTATCGGAGGCGGCCGCCTTCACGCTCGAGCTCGACATCAATGGCAGTTTGCGCTCATTCAGCCTGGCCGAACTGGAAAAGGACAAGGATTATATCGAGGGGCCGGGATCCTTCACGACGAGCGCGGGAACGAAATACAGCAACGCCTATGGCGGAGTGAAGCTCGCCTCGCTGCTCGAGCGATACATGGATCTGTCAGCCGACGATTCGCTCACCTTCGTGGCCACGGATGGATACGAGATGACCTATCCCGGCTCGCGCGTCCTCGACTCATCCGACGGCGAGTGGATCCTCGCGTTCCGCATGGACGGGGACTGGCTGCCCAAGAATCCAGGCTACGTCCGAACCATCAAGGTGGGTCCGGGAAACCCGAACATAGACGGCCATCTCTCGGTCAAGATGATCAAGCGCATCGTCGTCAAGGAAAAGGACTACGCCGACTTCAGGCTGAGCTTTTCCGGCAAGATGTCGGGCGAGCTCGACCGGGGAACCATCCAGTCCTGCGTCTCCTGCCACCGCAAGGACGTGGCTTTCGAGCGCAAGGACGTCAAGGCCAACTACGCCGGCTTCCCGCTCCATCTCCTCCTCGCCTACGCCGACGATGCTGAATACGCTCCGCACAAGCAAGCTTCCGGCATACTCTCTTACGACGCCGCCGCGGCAAAGGCGGGATACAGGGTCGAGGTGATCGCCGAGGACGGGTTTACGATCACCCTCGATTCCCGCTACCTGGATGAAAACGACCAGATCATCCTCGCCATGTACCGGGAAGGGAAAGCCCTGGGAGCCGAGGAATTCCCTCTCGTCCTCGTGTGGGACAAGGGCGCGGCTCGCCTGCCCGAGGGCATCAAGAACGTCAAGCGGGTGAAGGCGATACGCCTCCTGTTCTGATGCCGAACAAAGCATCCGGCCGCCTGGCAGGGAGGGGGCCCGCTCTCCTCGCCCTCCTGCCCCTCGCCCTCCTGGTGGCGACTTTCGGCCTCTTGCCCTTCGGGGCGGCTGTGGGGTCTTCTCTTGTCCACGATGTCTACGGCCAGAGATCCTGGGCCGGCCTTGAGAGCTACCGCCTCCTCGTCGAGGACAGGGCATTCGCCCTCTCCCTGGGCATAAGCCTGGCCTGGGCAACGCTATCCACCATCCTCACCGCGGCACTCGGCTTCGCCCTCGCCTGCGCCCTCCTGGAAGCGGGCAATGGCTTCTCTCTTCTCTTCGCCTCCCTCCTCGTGCCCTGGGGCGTCCCTTCTTTCATCTCCGTGCCGCTCTGGAGGATGATCCTCCACGGAAGCGGGGGCAGATCGATCCTGACGCGCCTTCTGGGCCTCCGGATCAATCTCCTCACCGATCCGGCGGCCGGGTTTTTCGCCTCCCTCGGAGTGGAGGTGTGGCTCGGCGTGCCCCTGACCGCTTTCGCCGTCTACGCCGCCCTGGGCGCGGCTGATAAGGGGATAATCGAATCGGCGAAGATGGACGGGGCAGGATCCTGGGCGATAGCCCGCTGGATCCGGGCTCCTCTGGCTCGGAACACCGTACTCGTCATGGCCGCCCTGGACTTCGTCAAATCCTTCAAAGAGTTTTCTGTCCCCTTCCTGATGACGGCGGGCGGCCCGCCCTTCCTGGGGGGGATAACGGAGCGCCACATAGTTGGCGCCACTACCACGCTCGAGATCTTCCTCTATGAAGCCTTCCGCGACCAGGCCGACGCGAGCGTGCCATCGGCCTACGCCGTCGCCGTCGGCCTCCTCGTCATGGTCCTGGTAGCGGCCTGGCTCGCCCTGCGCTCCCGCCTCCGGCAGCCCGATCCAGCCAGGAATGCGCGGATCGAGCCGCGATTCTCAGGCCAAGCGGCCGAAGCAGCATGGAAGGCCTTTCTCCTCATTCTCGGCCTCATGTTCGTCATATCCTCCGCCGCCCTCCTCTACGCAGTCGTCTGGCTTTCGTTTTCCGACCTTCCGGCAGCATACCTGGACAGCCTCCTGCCTCGCTTCCTCTCGGCGCGGCCGTTCAGGCTCGTCCTGGGCGAGGAAGGCATACTGAAATACTTTCTCAACACCTTCCTCGTGGCAGGGACGGCCGCCTTTCTCGCTCCCCTCGTCGTATTCCCAGCGGCCCGAGCCCTGTCGAGATCACCGTCCGCCGCGTCGGCCAAGGCTTTCGCCGGTGTCCAGGCCCTGGGCATGGCGGGAGGCATGCACTCCCTCATCCCTCTCGTGGCCGTTTTCAAAGCCGTGGGCCTCCTGGGCGGTTACGCCCCTGTTATTCTCGTCTACGTTTTCCACGCCCTGCCCTTTTCGCTCTTCACCATCAAGGCCTTCATGGAACGCCTCTCGCCCGAACTCGAGGACGCCGCTTCCATCGAGGGGATGGGACGGTTTTCCTACGCTGCCAGAATCCTCCTCCCCCTGAGCGCTCCCGCCCTCGCGGCCTCCATGATGGCCGCCTTCATCTCCGCATGGAACGGATTCCTCGTCCCCCTCGTGTTCCTCTCGGAAGAAAAGCTCTTCACCATAGGCGTCAAGCTCCACGGCTACGTAGGAAGCGCCGCCTCGGGCAACCCCCAGTGGAATCTCTTCGCTGCGGCGAGCGTGCTCAATATGGCTTTCGTGGGTTTGCTGATGTGGAAGTTCAAGGATCCGTTGCGCCGCAATCCCCTCGCGGATGCGGGGTGAAGATTCGCGCCAAGCAGACGGCCGGGCTAGAAGGCCGGGAAGATCTTCCCCGAACGCAGCCCCAACACGGGAAATCCCGAGGCGTCGAGCCCGACGAAAAGCGAGAGATCCAATGGGGAAAGCCCCGCGAAGCTGGCGCGGAGGCTCAAGGAAAGCCCGGCCGAGAAGCTTCGGATATTTACCGATTCGCCGGAAAGGACATAGGCGTCGAAATAGGGCCCAGCCTCGATATCCTTGACGATGACGATTTCCCCGGCATCGAACTCCAAGATATCGGCGAGCCATACGAGGTCCAGGTTCAAGATTCCGGCCAGAGGGGCTGCAGTCGGATTGAGGGTGCCGCGGAATGTGTCGGCCGCATCGAGAGAAGTGCCCACGCCTTTCAAGGCGCCTAGTCCGCCCCATCCCCCCGGCAACGTCCAGCCGGCCCTCGCCAGCCCGCCCAGATCGGCGCG
>DATCUA010000157.1:0-2117 GCA_036567645.1 Rectinemataceae bacterium
AAGGCTCACCTCTCGAAATGGTCTATGAAATCGACTATCCCATTGTAGATCGCGTCCCCGATCCTCCTCAAGTACGCCGAGGAAGAAAGCATGACTCCCTCTTCGGGGTGGGTGATGAAACCTATTTCTATGAGGATAGAGGGCATCTTGGCATTGCGGACGACGAACCATTCCTCGGCCCTGATGCCCCGTCCGGGACTCCTCTGGCCGATCTCCGCGCCCAGCCTATCGTACACCTTCCGGGCGAGTATGATGCTCTCGGTCGTAAATTCCTCTTCCAGCATGGCGTTCAGGATTGGGGCGATATCGCTTCCTTTCTCCTTTACCGTCTGCTCGTCCACTACCGTCCGCCTATACTCTGGATTGAGGTACCAGACCTCATACCCCTTCGCTTGCTTGTTGAAAGATGCATTGGCGTGAATCGAGACGTAGATGACAGCCTCCCCCTCGCCCAGCTCAACATCGTTGGCCATAGAAACGCGGTCTTCCAGACTCGGGTAGCTGTCGCCTTTGCGCGTCACCAGAACCTTTCGAGCCGGATACCGCGATTTCAGAAGATCGACTACTCGCCTCGATACCTCGAGCGTGAGGTCCTTTTCCATGATCCGTCCCTCATTGAGGTCGGCAATAGCTCCAGAATCCTTGCCGCCGTGGCCAGGGTCTATGAGTATAGCCGCTACGGAATAGGAATGCTTCGATCCATTGGCTGGGGCGTCGAGGATCTTGGAAATGCGTTCGGCAAGCGCCTCGGGCAAGTATGCCCTGCCTTCCGAAAGATAGGGCGCTGGCGCCTTCTCTATCCGTTTCCAATCGATGAGGATATAGGGCTGGTCGAATGCGAAGGATACGAATACTCCATCCTTTTCCAGGTAGCCGGCTCCAGTGAGGGGATCCCAACTGAGGGAGTACTTGCGTTCAGCGCTGAACTGGAGCAGGGGCGAAGGCCCGGCCGCCCAGCTCGAAGCCATGGCTAGGGATAGCGCCGTGCACGCGGCTAGAATCCTCGCTCTCCTCCCAAGCCGTACCATGCAGGAAGTTTAGCTTTTTTTATTGAGATTTGGAACCTCCCCCTTGCTTAGGCTCGGCATGTGGGATATATCTTGAAGCGGCCCAAGGACACCACCACAATAGATGGTGGTGTCGCGCTTTTATGCCATTATATATTGTATTAATTTGATACAGAAGCCGAAGATAGCCCTTTTGGCAGCATTAGGAGTTTTTTATGAAGTTCGAACGCAGGTTCACGAAGCCTGGTCAGGGGCCCTACGCCGGATTAGAATGGGAGAGCCGCCAAAGCGAAATCCGCAATCCCAACGGAAAGCTCGTCTTCCACATGGACACCGTCATAGTGCCTTCCGGATGGAGCCAGATTGCCACGGACATAATCGCCCAGAAATATTTCCGCAAGGCTGGCGTGAGCCCTGAGACGGCTTCGGCTTGGATGGAGATGGTGCCGGAAAGCAACCGGAAGCTGGCCCAGCCTTCTCCCCTCCCGGGATCCGAACACGATGCGAGGCAGGTCTTCCACCGGCTGGCCGCCACCTGGCTACTGTGGGGCAAGAAAGCCGGCTACTTCGACAGCCGCGAAGACGAGTTGGCTTTCTACGACGAAATCCTCTACATGCTCGCTCACCAGATGGCCGCGCCCAATTCCCCCCAATGGTTCAACACGGGCCTCAATGCTGTCTATGGCATAGAAGGCCCTCCCCAGGGCCACTACTACGTCGATCCTGCTACCGACACCGTCGTCAAGTCGGAATCCGCCTATGCCCGTCCTCAGCCACATGCCTGCTTTATCCTCGATATAAACGACGACCTCGTCAACGAGGGCGGAATCATGGATCTCATCACCCGGGAAGCTCGGCTTTTCAAGTACGGCTCAGGAACCGGCTCGAACTTTTCAAAGCTCAGGGCGAGCAAAGAAGGCCTCTCTGGCGGAGGCGTTTCTTCGGGACTCCTGTCCTTCCTCAAGATAGCCGACCGCTCGGCTTCGGCTATAAAGTCGGGAGGAACAACTCGCAGGGCGGCCAAAATGGTCATCCTGGACGCCGACCATCCGGACATCGAAGCCTATGTGGACTGGAAAGCCGAGGAAGAGTACAAGGTGGCCTGCCTCG
>DATCUA010000158.1:0-2350 GCA_036567645.1 Rectinemataceae bacterium
CCGGCATCAGGCTCGAGTTGCCCGAAGGCTGGGAAGGCCAGGTCAGGCCACGCTCGGGCTTGGCTCTATCCCGCGGCCTGGGCTGCCTCAATAGCCCGGGAACCATAGACTCCGACTACCGGGGGGAAATCAAGGTGATCCTCGTCAATCTCTCAAACCAGACTGCTCGAGTGGAGCCGGGAGAGAGGATAGCCCAACTCGTGGTATGTCCCGTAGGCAGGGCTCGGTTCGAGGCTTCCGCCAGCCTCGGTTCCACAGCGAGGGGAGAGGGCGGGTTCGGCTCTACGGGAACGTGATGAGCGTTACGAAGATAAGGCCCTCCCTGGCTGGAAGGAGACCCGTCCCCCTCAAGGCGCTGATCTACGTAGGCCGTGGCTATGTCTTTTCCTTCTTCGTAGCATTCCTCTTCTTTTTCGTCATATTCTTCGTCAACCAGATTCTCCTCCTCGCCGAGGACATACTCTCCAAGCAAGCGCCTTTGGGAGAGACTCTCCTCCTCCTCGTCTATTCCCTGCCTTCGATAATCGCTATAGCCTTCCCTTTCTCCTCCCTGGCGGGCGCCCTCATGACTTCGGCCGGACTGAACTCGGACAGGGAAATCCTCGCCTTCTCCGCAGCCGGGTTTTCCCCGCGGACAATCTACGCTCCCTTCATCCTCATCGGGCTCGCATCTTCCCTCATCTCCTTTTCGGCCAATGATTACTTTCTCCCCAGGAGCTCGGCTGCCTTCCGCTCCCTCTACGGCTCCATGGTGGCTAGATCGGCGGCCTTGGAACTAAAACCATATTCGATCAAGCGCTACTCCCAGGCAACGGTAGTCACCGGGGAGAAAAAAGGGGACCTGGCCGGAGACCTACTCATTTTCGAGACGAGGGATGCATCGAGAACGGCGATGATAGCCGCCGAATCGGCCCAGCTCGCCCTGGACGCTTCGGGCCAGGCAGCCCGCATCGAAATGAAGAATGTCCTCGAGCTTGGCGCGCCCAAGGATGGGGAGGAGGCTTTTTCCGTCACCAGGGCGGATTCGATGAGCTATAGCTTCGCTATTGCCGATCCCATCGTGGGCTTTTCCGGTTCCAATCCTTCGGAGATGAGCTCGAATGCTCTCAGGGAGAGCATCGACAAGAGGGAAGAAGCCCTCGAAACGAGAAAACTCATCGCCAGGAACCAGTACCTGGAAGCCAGATCCAAGGTGGGTATCCTCTACAGCGGCCTCGTGGCAGGCGGCCTGAGCGGCCCAGGCAAGGCGGAGCGCGACAAACTCATGGCCAAGGCCCTGGGCGCAATCGAACAGGCGAGACAAAGCAAGCCTAGCGATCGCTCTCTCCAGGTATTCCAGCTCGAATACAACAAGAAATTCGCCATACCTGCGGCTGGCTTCCTCTTTTCTCTTCTCGCCTTCCCTTTGGGCCTCGGCACGCGCAAAGCAGGAAGGACTGCCGGTTTCGGCATAGCCCTTCTCATATCCACGCTCTATTGGGGCGGGCTCTTCGTGGGGCAGACGGCGGGCTTGCGTAGCCTGATGAGCCCCGCCCTGGCCATGTGGCTACCCAACGTCTTCATAATCCTGGCAACGATGGCGCTTTGGGTCGTCCGCATACTCGGATCAAGGAGAAGCCTCTAGATGCACGGATCGAGGCTCGGAAGACCGGGGTGGATGCTGAGGCGGCAGCTTCTGGTATCGGCCTTGAAGCGCTTCCTCGGGGGCGAGCTCTTCCTCGTCGGCATCATGGTTCTCGCCGAGCTCTTTTCATCGATGTGGAAACTTCTCGCTATGGAAGCCGCCCTGGGGGATATCCTGCGCTGGGTCGGTGCGGGGATACCTGCCCGGGCTCTCGATGTCCTGCCCGTGGCGCTCCTCTTCGGTGTAACCTTGAGCCTCGCCGAACTCCACGCCGATGGGGAATTCCTCGCCATCTGCTCCTCGGGCATACGGCTCCAGAGCCTCAGCACGCCCCTTATCATTTTTTCGATTGCCCTGGGTGGTTTCATCCTCGTCTCGGGCAATGGCTTCCTAGCCTCCGTGGGGAGGGAGAGGGACAGGCTCTACGCTTCGATGACTGGCCAGAAATCCCAATCCAGGCAGGCTTCCAACATTTCCATACTCGCGCGTTCGGGCACGATCCTCTATCGGGCTGGATACTACGATCCCAAAGAAGAGCGCCTCGCCGATGTCGATCTCGTGCGTCGAGAAGCGGGAAAGGGACCCCTTGTGCGGATCCTCGCTAAAAGCGCCCGATGGGATGGATCCCGCTGGGAGTTCCGAGATGCGAGGATATACACGAGGCTCCCAGGTGGATCCTGGGCCGAGGAGAGGAAGGACCTCTACGCCGATCCGATCCTGGACGAA
>DATCUA010000159.1:0-12814 GCA_036567645.1 Rectinemataceae bacterium
CGTCGGTCTTCTAGCGCTTTTTGGTGCTGCCCTTGGGCCTGCCCACCGGGCGCTTTGCCTGGGGTCGGGCGGTATTCTTGGCTACGGACTTGGCAGCATTGGCTGGAGCCTTGATCGCCTTGGCCTCCTTCGCGACTTTCACCGGTTTGGCCGGTGCTGTGATGGGTTTTGTCGCTTTTGAAGCCGGTTTCTTTCCTAGGGCTTTGGCTCCTGCCTTGAGAGTCGCCTTGGTAGCAGCCTTGGGCGCGGCTTTGGCTTTCTTGCCTGCTGTCGTGGCTTCGGAAAGGGCTTTGGCCGGTCTACCTCTCTTGCGCGGAGCCTGGGCGGCTCCGGAGTCCACCTTCTTGGACGTCGACTTCTTGGCTGTCGGCTTCGTAGCCTTCGGTTCTGGCTTGGCTTCCTTCGCCTTGTCTTCTATGACAGCCTGGGCGGCCGCGAGCCTGGCTATGGGAACGCGATAGGGAGAGCAGGATACGTAATTCATGCCGCTGGCGTGGCAGAACTTCACGCTCCTAGCCTCACCTCCGTGCTCGCCGCAGATGCCCACCTTGAGCTTGGGATTCGTAGAGCGGCCGGCCTGAATCCCCATTCGCACCAGCTTGCCAACTCCGTTTTGATCCAGGCTGACGAAGGGATCGATGGCGAAGATTTCCTTTCCGCCTTCCTTTTCGGCCTTCACGTAGTCGGGGAGGAAGCGGCCCGCGTCGTCTCTGGAGAGGCCGAGGGTCATCTGGGTGAGGTCGTTCGTGCCGAAGGAGAAGAATTCGGCCACTTCGGCTATTTCGTCAGCCAAGAGGGCGGCGCGGGGGATCTCTATCATGGTGCCCATCATGTACTTAACCTTGGACTTGGCCTTGGCGATGATAGCATCGGCCACGGCCCTGGACTGGTCGACGAGTATCTTGAGTTCCTTGCGGTCGATGGTGAGGGGTATCATGATCTCGGGCAGGACTTTTACTCCGGCCTTGGAACATTCGACGGCGGCCTCGATGATGGCCGTCACCTGCATTTCGAGGATTTCGGGATAGGTGATGGTGAGCCGGCAGCCGCGGTGGCCGAGCATGGGGTTGGATTCGTGGAGCTGGTCGCAGCGCATCCTGATATGCTCAGGCGACTTGCCCGTTATCTTGGCGAGCTTCTCGACGCCCGCGTCGTCCTTGGGAGTGAACTCGTGGAGGGGAGGATCGATGAGGCGGATGGTGACGGGCTTTCCGTCCATAGCCTCGAAAATGCCTTTGAAGTCCTCGCGCTGGAAGGGCAGGAGCTTGGCCAGGGCCTTCTTCCTCGCCTCGAGATCGTCGGCGATGATCATCTCCTGGATAGCGAGCTGGCGCTTTTCGGAGTTTGCGGGATTCTTGAAGTCCTTGAAGAACATGTGCTCGGTCCGGCAGAGGCCGATGCCCTCGGCTCCGAGTTCTACCGCCTTGGCCGCGTCGTAGGGAGTGTCGGCGTTGGTGCGCACCTTGAGGCTACGTATCTTGTCGCACCAGGCGAGCAGGGTTTTGAACTCCTTGGACTGCTCGGGCTTTTTGAGCGGGAGGGAGCTTGCGAAGATTTCGCCCGTGGTTCCGTTGATCGTCACCTCGTCGCCCTGCTTCAGGACCTTGCCGCCCACCTTGACCACTTTGGCCTTGTCGTCTATGTCCAGGGCTTCGCAGCCGACAATGCAGCACTTGCCCCAGCCGCGGGCGACGACGGCCGCATGCGAGGTCTTGCCTCCGGTTGCGGTGAGGATGCCCTGGGCGGCGAACATGCCTCCCACGTCCTCGGGAGAAGTCTCCTTTCGGATGAGGATGGTCTTCTCCCCCAGCTCGGCCATCTGCTCGGCTTCAGCGGCGTTGAACACCAGCTTACCCGCAGCGGCGCCGGGAACGGCATTGATGCCGGTGGCGAGGTAGAGTTCCTTGAGCTTTGCGGATCCCACGGCCGCCGTATCGATGATCGGGTAGAACACGCCTTCGATCTGCTCGGGGGTTATGCGGGAAATGGCTTCTTCCTTGGTTATCAGGCCTTCCTTGACCATGTCGACCGCAATCTTGAAGGCAGCCGAGGGAAGGCGCTTGCCCGTGCGGCACTGGAGCATGTAGAGCTTCTCGTCCTCGATCGTGAACTCGAGATCCTGCATCTCCTTGAAGTTCTTTTCGAGCGTGTCGCGTACCTCGAGGAGTTGCTTGTAGGCCTTGGGGAGCTTGGTGGCTAGCTCGGATAGCTTCATGGGAGTGCGAATGCCGGCCACCACGTCCTCGCCCTGGGCGTTGATCAGGCAGTCGCCATAGAAAACGTTCTCTCCTGTATTGGGATCGCGCGTAAAGCAGACGCCCGTGCCGGATGTGTCGCCCTTGTTGCCGAAGACCATCTGCACGACGTTGACCGCTGTGCCCTTGAGGTCGGTGATCTTCTCAACGCGGCGGTAGGTGACGGATTTCTCCGCTTCCCAGGAATTGAAGACTGCGTCTATGGCGCCCCAGAGTTGCTCCATGGGATCCTGGGGGAATTCCTGCTTCTTCAGCTTCTTGTAGAAGGCCTTGAACTCGGCGCAGAGCTCCTTCAGGTTTTCCGCGGAGAGATCGGTGTCGTTCTTTACGCCCAGCTTTTTCTTCATTTCGGAAAGCATTTCCTCCATAGGCTCTTTAGAAAGACCCATGGCGGTGGTGGAATACATCTGGATGAAGCGCCGGTAGGAGTCGTAGGCGAAACGGGGATTGGCCGTCTTGGCCGCAAGACCTTCCACGGACTTGTCGTTCAAGCCCAGGTTGAGAATGGTCTCGAGCATGCCAGGCATGGAGCGGGCAGCCCCGGAGCGCACGGAGACGAGCAATGGATCGGAAGGATCGCCCAACTTCTTGCCCACGGTTTTTTCCAGCTTGGCGACTGCGGCCTTGACCTCGTCTACTATCGCCTTGGGAAGTTTGCGTCCTGACTTGTAGTACTCTTCGCAGGCGGGAATGCTGATCGTAAAACCGGCCGGGACGGGGAGCCCTATCTGGGTCATCTCCATGAGCCCGGCGCCCTTGCCGCCGAGTATGTCCTTGCTCATCCCGGCGCCTTCTGCTATGCCTGCGCCGAATGCGTATACGAACTTCTTTTTCGCCATGTGGCAATCCTCCGGATGGAGCCTTGGATAACGGAACGATGTTCCGCCTCGAATGCATGTGAGCGGTGCAATTTTCTCCGTAGTAACGTAATGGAAAGCGTCGCACCGTGTCAATGAAGGGCAGCGGCACGGGGCACCCGGGCAGGGCGCGGATGCGAGTTGACCAAGGAGCCCTTCCGCTTCATCATCCACGATATGGGCGGGCCTTATTTCCATGTCGACCTGGATGCTTTCTTCGCCTCCGTAGAAGTCCTCGACAACCCGGCGCTCGAAGGGAAGCCCGTGATCGTGGGAGCCCTGCCCGGATCGAGGGGAGTGGTCTCCACCTGTTCGTATGAGGCGCGGGCCTTCGGCGTGCACTCGGCGCAACCCATATCCGAAGCCTACAGGCTCTGTCCTGGCGGTGTGTTCCTCCCCGTCCGCATGGAACGATACGCGAAGAAGTCTAGAGAGGTCATGGCCATCCTGGGCGAGTTCACCCCGGATCTGCGCCAGCTGTCTATAGACGAGGCGGCTATGGACATGGGGGGGACTGAACGCCTTTGGGGCAAGCCCGATATGGCGGCCGCCCTCCTCAAACGCCGCGTGCGCGAGGCTACCGGGCTCTGCGTATCGGTGGGGGTGGGATGGAACCGCTATGTGGCCAAGGTGGCTTCTGGGGTTGGAAAACCCGACGCCCTCACGATAGTCCCGTCCGGACGGGAAGCCGAATTCATGGCCACCTTGCCGCTGGAAAAGCTCTGGGGAGCGGGGGAAAAGACGAGGCAGGCCCTCCTCAGGCAGGGATTCGCTACCATTGCGAGCCTCCAGTCAGCGAGCCAGAACATCCTCGAATCGGCTTTCGGCAAGGCTGGAGGCAGCTTCCTCCACGCGGCTGCCCTGGGCCAGGATCCGGGCATCTTCTCCGCAGAGAGGAGCAACTCCTCCATGAGCGGAGAGCGGACCTTCATGCGCGACAGCTCATCCTTAGACGAGATCGAAGGGGTATTGAGGCTGATTTCAGACGAGCTCGCCGCCAGGGTTATCGATGCTGACCTCTCGTCGAGGACGGCCTGTCTCAAGCTGCGATTCGACGACTTCACTACCATAACCCGGAGGATGACGAGGAGAGAACCCTTCTCTTCGAGCGCGGAAATCCTCGAATCGGCACGAGAACTCCTAAAAGATGTCTGGGATGGAAGGAGGCCCGTGAGGCTCATAGGCCTGGGGCTTCACGGATTGGAAAAGGGCATCCATATCCAGAAGGGGCTTTTCGATGCCGAAACCGAGGCTCAGCATCGTGCCGAAAGGGCGAGAAAAGCCGTGGAGGATCTCAAGAGGAAGGGTCTGGGCGGCATCCAGCGCGCCCGGTTTATCGCCCCCGATCTTACCAGGACAAGAGGAGGGAAGGGGGAGTCTCCAAGGTGACGAGCTCGGCCATGGATCCCTCGAACCGGACTCTCTTCCCATCCCGAGTCACCCGTATCGCCGGGTGGCTCGACGATGCTTCTTTCGCCTCGGAAGGCAACTCGAAGGCGAAGACGAAGCTGTAGGGGGAAAAGGCGTCCTTGGCGAGCGACCGCATCTCGGGATCGAGAGGAGGGATGGTTTCTCCCAGGGAGAAGGATATCCTATGCTCCCCGCTCTGTTCCGACACCTTGGCCAGATTGCCTCTCGGATCGAGGTAGACAGCTAGGGAATCGAGGCTGGAGAAGTCTATGGCCGTCCTGATCACCCTGTCGGCAGCCTCGTCCTTCTGCGACCAGGAGACGAGCTTCAGTCCCTGCAGACCGTGGAGGCTCTTGAGCACGTCGGCTTCGGAGAGGGGCACGGGGATCATGTCCTTATTGGCTTCCAGCTCGCCGAAGGATACCAGCTCCTTCGAGAGCCTGTATGTTGCGTTGACCCTGCCCGAGCCGTTCGCCGAAACCTTCACCTCGGTCTCCATGCCCATGCAGGAGGACAGGGCGAGAGCGACCGAAGCGGCAAGGGCGAGAAGGGCTTGTGCAACGATCTTGGATTTCATCCTTTCACCTTTCCCCCGCTCGCGATCTGGCGCGGGGTAGCATCATTGATACTCTTCCGAATGGGTCTGGATCTCGTGGATATTGACGGGGAAACCGTCCTCCACGAATCTGACAGCCTCGGCTAGGACCTTTTCGCCGAAGCTCCTCGAGTTCGATACCAGGGCGGCCCCTATCTGGGCGAAGCGTCGGGAATCCTGGAGATCGACCTCGGCGCAGGAGAGCCTGAACTTCCTTTGAAGGCCGCTCTTCACTCCCGACACCACCCTGCGTTTGTCTTTGATGGTGGACGCCTCCGGCAATTCGAGGATGAGGAGGAGGAGGGATACTACCATCGAATGAAATACTACCACGGCCACGGATTCTTGACACCCCCTTTAGGAGGCGGGTATTGTCGACCAATATGAAACGCAGACTCATCACCTCGGCCTTGCCGTACGTCAACAACGTCCCGCATCTGGGAAACTTGATCCAAGTGCTTTCGGCCGACGTGTTCGCACGCTTTTGCCGCCTCAGGGGCTACGAAACCCTCTACATATGCGGCACTGACGAATACGGGACGGCTACCGAGACAAAGGCCCTGGAGGAAGGGATAAGCCCTCGAGAGCTCTGCGACCGGTTCCATGCCATCCACAAGGATATCTATTCTTGGTTCGGCATATCCTTCGACAAGTTCGGCAGAACCTCGGCTCCCGAGCAGACCGAGGTCACCCAGTCGATTTTCCTCGATTTGGACAGGAACGGCTACATAACCGAGCAAACCCAGGAACAGTTGCACTGCGAATCCTGCGGTCGTTTCCTGGCGGACAGGTACATTCGAGGCATCTGCCCCTCGTGCGGGTATTCTGGAGCGCGCGGCGACCAGTGCGAGAGTTGCGGCAAGCTCCTCGATCCCACGGAGCTGATCGATCCGGTATGCTCCACCTGCGGTTCCACCCCCAGGCCCAAGACCACCACTCACCTCTATATCGACTTGCCGGCAATACGGCACAAGCTCGAGCCCTGGATGCAAGGGGCGAGCCGGAAGGGCTTCTGGGCGAACAACGCCATCCAGATGACTCAGGCATGGCTTCGCGACGGTCTCAAACCCCGGGCCATCACCCGGGACCTGAAGTGGGGCATCCCCGTCCCCAAGCCCGGTTTCGAAAGCAAGGTCTTTTATGTATGGTTCGACGCCCCCATCGGCTATATCTCCATGACCGCAGCACTGGCCAAGGATAAGGGCTTCGATTGGAAGTCCTGGTGGCAGAATCCGGAAGATGTAGAGCTTTTCCAGTTCATCGGCAAGGACAACATACCGTTCCATACAGTGATCTTCCCCTCGAGCCTCCTCGGGTCGGGGAGGGACTGGACCATGCTCCATCACATGTCGAGCACGGAATACCTGAACTACGAGGCTGGCAAGTTTTCCAAGTCCCAGGGAATCGGAGTCTTCGGCACCGACGCCATGGAAACAGGGATACCGGCCGACGTTTGGCGGTTCTACATATTCTGGAACCGGCCGGAGACCTCGGACTATACCTTCACCTGGTCGGATTTCCTCGAGAAGGTCAACGGGGAACTCATCGGCAACCTCGGCAATCTCGTCAACCGTACTCTCACCTTCGTTTCGAGGTACTACGGAGGGGCCATACCCGAGGCTCAGCCCGATCCGGTTTTCGCCCAGTCTGCGCGTTCTCTGGAAAAGCGAGTCACCGACCATCTGGAGAGGGCCGAGCTAAGGGAAGCGTTCAGGGCTATCTTCGAGCTGTCGGATCTCGCCAACAAGCGGTTCCAGGATGGTGAACCCTGGAAGACGAGGACAAACGATCCAGAGGCTGCAGCGTGCCTCATATCCGATCTCTGTTATCTGCTCAAGGATCTCGCCATTCTCCTCCATCCCTTCCTGCCCAGATCAGCCGAAAGACTGGCGGCTTTTTTCGGGCTCGGATTCGGCGGGCTGGAATCGAGCGATCAGGAAACATCGCGAACCAGGCTCTCCTGGGCCGATCTAGGCAGGAGGGAAGGTCTGGCAAGGATAGTAGGCCAGGAAGTGCTTTTCTCCAAGCTGGATCCGGACTTTGTGCAAACGCTGCGCCTGCGGTACTCCGGTTCGCAAAAGGATCGAGCGAAACGCTCGGACGCAGATCCGGAGGTTGGAACAGACCAAGCCGCATCTCCAGTACATGGACCCGTTTCCTCTGCCCCCGCGCAGGATTCGTCCGAGCCGTCCAAAGCCCTGCCGTATGCCGACCTGCCCCTGGAAACCCGCTTTTCCAAGCTCATATCCCTCAAGGTAGCGAAGATAATAGCCATCGAGCGGCACCCCAAGGCCGACAAGCTCTATATCGAGACGCTCGACGATGGATCGGGCGAGCGACGCGTAATCGTCTCTGGCCTCGTGCCCTTCTACAAGGAAGAAGAACTCCTGGGCAAGCACATCGTACTCGTAGACAATCTCAAGCCCGCTAAATTGCGGGGCGTGGAGTCCAGGGGCATGCTCCTCGCAGCTTCCACTTCAGGCGAGGGCGGAAAGGAGGCAGTGGAAGTGCTCTGCGCACCCTGGGCCTCTCCGGGCGAGCCGGTGATCCTGGAAGGTCAAGCTGTAACACCTCCCGATGGGGAGATAGACATCGACACCTTCTTCTCCATTCCCCTCGTCGCCAAGGATGGCTTCGCTCTGGCCGGCTCGGCGCGTCTCACGACGGCCGGAAAGCCCATCATGCTCGATCGGCTGCGCGACGGCGAAATAGGATGAACCCGGGCGGGGAGTTCCGGATTTTCGACGTATCCGGGGCCGAGCCCTGGGGCGAGCAATCCCGGGGCTTCATGCAGACTCCATTCTGGGCGGCTTTCAAAGAAGCCACCGGATGGAAAGCCTTCGTCTGCAGTAGCCGACGTCCCGGTTCGATAGCCTCCGATGTCCTCGCTCTGCAGAGGAAGCTCGCGCTCGGCATGGAGTTTCTGTATGTTCCATTCGGCCCCGAGCTGGTTTGCGAAGGCTTCAGCCCGGCAGAATACCTCGAGGCGGTCGGGCAAGCATTCATAGCCGCAGGCAATCGCGCAGCCTTCATTCGTTTCGATCTTCCATGGGACCTCGCCGAGCATACATGGGTCGCGTCTCTTCCTCACAGGGGACGGCTTTGCAGGGGACAGGCAGTTCAAGTACCCGATACAGTCGTACTGGATCTCTCCCCATCGGAGGATAGCCTGCTCTCGGCTATGAAGCCTAAATGGCGGTACAATATACGCCTTGCTGATAAGAAGGGCGTGCAGGTGCGCGAAGGGAAGGCGGAAGAACTCGACACCTTCTATCGCCTGTACCGAGAGACGGCAGCCAGGGATGGAATAGCCATCCACCCGATTTCCTACTATTCGAAGCTCTTCGAGACGGCGTCGTCGCGTCCGTCGCACGACAAGGCCGAACTCATGCTCTTAATCGCTTACCACGATGGTGAAGCCCTGGCATCCATCATCGTGCTCGTCCACAGAGGAAGGGCAACCTACCTCTACGGGGCTTCGTCTTCGCGCAAGCGCGCCCTGATGCCTGCCTACGCCCTCCAATGGGAAGCTATCCGGCAGGCAAAGGCGAGAGGCTGTTCCGAGTACGATTTCTTCGGCATACCTCCCGATGCAGATCCTGAACATCCGATGGCGGGGCTCTATCTTTTCAAGACGGGATTCGGGGGAGCCGCGATCCATAGGGCGGGAGCCGTAGACATGCCTCTCAAGCCCTTGGCGTACGGAGCTTTCAGGAATCTCGAGAGCGCGCGGCTGATATGGCATAAGAAGCTGAAGAAGAACCTGGTACGGGTGTTCCGGGCAGGGATGGGCGCTAAGAATCGGGGCGCTTCCGAAGGGGCTCCGTCCTGAATCTTGAGTCTCGACTAGTCGCTCTGGTCGCTCAGGAGAAAGCCGCGCCCTCGAAACGGAAGAGGGAAGATTCAGGCATCTTCCATGCTGTCGGCGGAAGCCCGGCTTTCCTGCATACCTGGCCGAGGAATTCCTGAGCCGACCACCCCTGTTCTATAGCCACCTGGGGAAGGAGGAGTCCCGAGCCGCCTGGCGCCCGAATATACAGGCCATGGAGGCCAAGCTGGATGTCCTCGGGGCCACGGATGGGCTCGAGCCTGCCTATGAGGGTTATCTCGATCTCGAGATCCCCGAGTTCACGAGATTCCAGCGGATAGAATCGCGGATCCTGGAAGGCGGCAGCCTGGGCTAATTCCTTTACCATGGATTTGATGTCCCCCGTGGGGATTATCCTTCCAATGCATCCGCGCAGAGAGCCGCCTCGCTTGAGAGTGACGAATATCCCGCAATCTGCGCGCATTTCACGCGAGTCATCAGTCGACTGTGCCTGCGCTGTCTCGCCGAGGCCTTCTGCTATGGATCTTCGGGCTACATCGAGGAGGAATCGCTTGGCTTCATCGTTTATGCGCAGATCGCTCATGGAGAGAGTCCGATGGCCGCATAGCCGACGATGGGCTCCCCTGCTTCGGCGAAAGGTGCAGAGCTCGTCCTTTCCAGCATATTCGGCGAGAGGCCGCGCCCCAGATCCGAGCCCATGAAGGCTTCGATGAGGGCAGCCCCGCAGATGCCTACGGCCCCTGCCGGCCTATCCTTTCCCCGGCCCGAGGGAGATAGCCAGGCTATGTATTCCTCAGTACGCTCGAGGCAGGAAACCTTGTCCTCGGCTACTGCCATATTGGATGAGATGACGAACAGAGTTGACTCGAGATCGTCGGCGAAGAGGGAGTATAGGCCAGCGAATAGGCTCGTCAGGATGCCGGGATCGGAGCCAGAGACTATGAGGGGCACGATCGATGCGTGGGGATGGAAATATGCTGCGAAGATGAGCTGCATTTCCACTCCGTGCTCTTCGAGGTGGGGAATGTCATCCTCTACGCAGGCCGTGATAGAATCTGCCAGGTCAGCCAAGGCCTTCTTGTCCACGGCGAAGCTGGAGCCTGGAATGGAAAAGACGGAGGACTCGGGCAGGAAGATGGCGGGATCGAGAGCCCTGTGGGATGGGCTGAGTATGACAAGGCGATCCACTTTCCTGGCCTGGGTCGAGAGCCACGCTGCGGCGGAGACGAGTCCGGAATAAGGCAGGCTGCCGTGAGGACTCACGATAGCCCTGGAAGAACCCGGAACCTGTTCGCACCGGGCTACTAGCCCGGCTATCTCCACCGAGAGTTCGGGGCCGGATTGCGGATAGAATATGCCCGCCACTACCGGTCCCCTGGTCCTTTCGCTCCTCGGTTTTGATTTCAGGCTCGTTCGGGATTCCATAGACTGAAGTATAATCGAGCACGGATCGGATTCAATGAAAAAGAGATGAAATCGGAGGTGGGAGAATTGAGAATACTCGTTGTCGACGACGAAAAGCGCCTCGCCCAATCCCTCAAGGACTATTTCGAACCTGAAGGCATAACCGCCGATCTCGCATACGATGGGCTCCAGGCAAGGAAGATGCTGGAGGAGGAGGCGTACGACCTCCTCGTTTCCGATCTGCGCATGCCAGGCATGGACGGCCTGGCTCTCCTCTCATGGCTCAAGGAAGAAGGTCCAGGTCTGCCCGCCATCATGATATCGGCGCATGGGGAGATCCGGGACGCCGTGGAGGCGATGAAAATAGGGGCCTATGACTATCTCGTCAAGCCGTTCGATCCAGACGAGCTGATTATGCGCATCAGAAAGGCTGTATCGGCTCGCCGGATGGAACTTTCGTTCAAGGCCGGATCGATGGCCTCGGCTTCGAGAGAGGCCCTTCCCGGATCTTTCGTGCTCGGCGACTCGCCTTCCATGAAGGAGCTCGTGCGTCTCATAGAAAGGGCGGCTCCATCAGGGGCTAATATCCTGATAACAGGAGAGAGCGGAACGGGCAAGGAGCTAGCAGCACGGCTCGTGCACAATCGCTCGGGGCGGGAAGGCCCCTTCGTCCCCATCAACATGGGAGCTTTCCCCGAGCATCTGCTCGAAAGCGAGCTTTTCGGATACGAGAAAGGCGCCTTCACCGGAGCCGATTCCAGGAAGATGGGGCTCTTTGAAAGTGCCCAGGGCGGCACTCTCTTCCTGGACGAGATCGGCGAGCTTCCTCTCCATCTCCAGGTCAAGCTCCTCAGGGTGCTCCAAGACCGCAAGGTCCAGAGATTGGGATCGGTAAAGGGAACGCCTATAGATGTCCGCATCGTGGCGGCCACGAACCGCGACCTCGAAAAGGAAGTGGCCCAGGGCAAGTTCAGGGAGGATTTATACTATCGTATCAATGTCATCCGGTTGAGAATCCCTCCTTTGAGGGAAAGGCGCGAGGACATCCCGGCCCTTGCCGGGCATTTCCTGGCGCGCTTTTCCACTGATTTGGGAAGGAAGATATCTGGCATCAGCCCCCGCGCCCTGGAACTCCTTTCGAGCCAGCGATTCCCGGGCAATGTGAGGGAGCTAGAAAACGCCATGGAGCGCGCCTGTATCCTGGCCGAAGGACCCCAGCTGGAAGCGCGGGACTTCGATTTCCTCAGGGAGAGCCCGAATGCACGGCAAGGCGAGGCGCCCGTCCCCGAAGCCGTCCTCACCTTGGCGAGTCTCGAGCGGATAGCCATAGAAGCCGCCCTCAAGCGCAATGCTGGCCACAGGGAGAAAACCGCTCGGGAACTGGGCATCACCCGCCGTACGCTCTTGAACAAGATCAACGAATACGGGCTCGAGCCCGATTCCCAAGGAGGAAGCCGATGAGCATGGAGACCCTCCCGCGTGTCGAGCGGAAATCCCTCGAGGATTTCTGCGCAGCTATCTTCATGTCGTACGGAGTGGGCAGCTCTGAAGCTCGGGCTCAGGCATCCGTGCTGACTGCCGCCGATTGCAGGGGCATACCCTCGCATGGCGTAGCGAGGCTTTGGCGCTATGTTGCAGGGCTCGAAACCGGGCAAATGATTCCCGATGCCCGGCCCTGCGTGCTCAGGGAAAGCCCGGTCTCCCTCCTGGTCGACGCAGCAGGAGGGCTCGGGGCGCCCGTTAGCCTTCGCACGATGGAGCAGGTAGTGGACAAGGCCAGGATCTCGGGCATGGCTTTCGGATGCGTGCGGAACTCCAACCATTTCGGGATAGCCGGGTACTACGCCTCTCTCGCCTTGGAAGAAGACATGCTGGGCATGGCAATGACCAACACGGCGGCTCTCGGCGTGCCCACATTCGGGCGCCAAGTCATGTTCGGCACCAATCCCTTGGCTTTTGCCGCCCCTGCGGACAAGGAGAAATCTTTCCTCCTGGATATGTCCACTACCGTAGTGACGCGCGGTAAGATAGAGACCTACGACAGGCTGGGCAAGACCCTGCCCTCCGGTTGGGCAGTCGACAAGGAAGGTCGGACTGCTACCAAGGCATCGAGTCTCCTCGAGGATATGTTCAGGCGGGCGGGGGGGGGCATAGTCCCCCTCGGCGGCGAGTCCGAGCTTTTCGGCGGGCACAAAGGTTATGGCCTGGCGGTCATGGTCGACATCCTCACCGGCCTCCTTTCGGGTGGGGGCTTCGGCTTGGACGTGATGGATACAGAGATCAGCTCCGCCCGGGTGAGCCATTGCTTTGCCGCAATGAGGATAGACCTTTTCAGAGAACCAGCAGAATTCAAGCAGGACATGGACAGGCTCCTGGGCGATCTCAGGTCCTGCCCGCCAGCCGAAGGACAGGAAAGAGTATATTATGCCGGGCTCAAGGAAAGGGAGTTCGAGGCCGAATCCGA
>DATCUA010000160.1:0-1941 GCA_036567645.1 Rectinemataceae bacterium
GCCATCCTCTCGTCAAGAGGCTGGGGCAACTGAAGGAAGGCCAGGACGCCGAGGACCTCGCCCACATACTCCTTGGCCAAGCCCTCCTCGCCGAAGGGCAGAAGTTTGTCCAAACTGCCGATTTCATCGAGCGCCTCAACCGGCAGCTCGCGGCCAGGTAAGGGGATCGGCGTGGCGGGATACGACAAGCCCGATTTCTGGACTCTCAAAGCCAAGAAGGAGGGCTATCCCGCGCGCTCTGTGTACAAACTGGAGGAGATAGCGGGCAAGTTCGGGTTGATAAAAAGGATCAATGAGACAGGATTACAGGATCATACGGGATCGACAGGGCCGAAGATCCTCGACATAGGGGCCGCCCCCGGCTCCTGGTGCCTCTGGCTCCTCAGGCGGCTGGGGGGCGCGGGGAAGCTCGTCGCCGTCGACATCCAGGATCTGGGCATAGAGCCTGCCGACCGCAACTTCGCATTTATCAAAGGCTCGATTCTGGACGAGGATATCCGCGCCCGCCTTAGAGCGGAAGGCTTGTTCGACCTCGTGGTTTCTGACGCCGCCCCCAACACCACGGGCAGCCGCCTCGTCGACCAGTCCCGCTCCGAGGAACTCGTGGAATCGGTGATGGATCTCGCCCTGGGGGTTCTCGCCCCGGGCGGATCCTTGGTTATGAAGATCTTCCAATCAGGCGGGGAGAAGAAGCTGATTGGTAAGCTCAAGACCCGCTTCGCCCAGGCGGGGGCCTTCAAACCCGAGGCTTGCCGTTCGATCTCATTCGAGACCTACCTCGTGGCCACGGGGTTCAAGGCCGGTTTCAAGCACGCGAAGGCAGAGCCTTAAGATAGCCGATGAGAGTGGCCTTGTCCGGCCTCTGGGCCAGGAAGGATCGGAACTCCCTCATGTCGCCCAAGCAGGCCAGTCCGGCCAGGATCTTGAGATGGCTATCCGCCGCGTCGGAGATGACGAGGAAGACCGAAGATACGGGCTTTCCGTCTGGCGCATCCCACTCGATAGGCTGGTCCAGGTATCCGAGCGTCACGAAAGCCTGATTCGAATCCTTGGCAAGGCGCTGGCGCGGATGGGGAAGGGCTATGCCGCCTCCGATGGCCGTGGTCGCCAGCTCCTCGCGTTCCACGAGAGCTGATGCGAGTTCAGCTCTGCCCAAGCCCGCAGGCGGTTTTATGAGCTTGACGAGGTTGGCCAGAACCGACGCCCTATCCTTCCCTCTCACATCGTAGACGACATCGCCCTTTTCGATTGCGGCTACGAGCTCGTCCAGCCTGCGCATCAGGATCGCCCTTTCCTCTTCATTCGAGGGTGAATTCGTACACAGCTCCAGGGCCGATCGATGAAGAAACCTCTACGCGGAACAGCATGGGCCTGGGCATGGGATTCTCCGAAGCGAATGGGAGAAAGGCAGAGCCCCGGCCGGCCTTCTGTCTGAAATCGAAAGAAGGTACGCACGACCTATCTATGGAAGTGTATTTGCGCTGATTCAAGGCATCGTTCTCATTGTCCTTGATGATCCTGGCATTCCAGAAGTCCCTGAACTCCGGGGCTGAATATGCTTTTGCCGGCTTCTTGCCCGCAGGAGCCTCTGCTTTGGCCACGATCGTGATTTCTGCATTTTCAGGAAGGTTGAAATCTATCCTCAAAATAAAAAACTCGTCAGTTTTACCCCTCAGCAATGTCCGTGGCTCGATGTAGGGATTCTCAGAAGAGATTTTGCCGAATTGGCGGATATCCGATTCCGTAGCCCGAACGATGGACACCTGCGGAAGACTTGGATCGTATTGGGGGAGGCTGGCGCATGAGCCAAGGAACGTGGCGATAGCTACTGCGAAAACGATACTAAGAGCGCTTCTCCGAACCCCGCCCGACTCGACGCCCGATGAATGCCTGTAGCTAGAATGTTTCATGGAAGCCGTTATATAGAAAAATGGCCGGCCC
>DATCUA010000161.1:0-3528 GCA_036567645.1 Rectinemataceae bacterium
CGCTCTAGGAGACCTCCGAATTGGTCGGCCGAGAGCTGGCCAGTATATCGGGTTATGACTACCCCGGCTACGGAGACTCCCCATTCGCCTAGCTGGTCTATTATCTGCAAGGCGCTCGCGTCGTAGGTGATGCCGAAGTCCCCTCTCACGCGCTTTCTTTCTATGTCCTGCGCGTAGATGCAGAGTACGACCTCGGCCTTGTCACGAAGACGGGAAAGAAGTTTTATCTTGACATTGGGATCGTAGCCGGGGAGAACCCGTGCCGCATGCCAATCCCAGAGGAGCTTCCCTCCAAACTCGAGGTAGAGCTTCTCCGCCTTATCGGCTCTCTGCCTGATGTATGAAGCTTGTTCCTCAAGATAGCGCTCATTGTCGAAAGCCGCCAAGCCCACGTTAGGCTCCAGTCTTGGAAAGGTGAAGAGCCGCGGATTCAGCCCTGGCGACGCATTCGCCTATTCCGAGTATGCGCATTGACTCGAAGAGCGGTGGACTCACCCTCGCACCGGTGATGGCCACCCGAAGCGGCATAAGAAGATCCCCCAGTTTTACTCCGAGTTCGGCGGACTTGGCCCTGAACCGCTCTTCGCATGCCGGGATGTCCGCAAGATCGCATGAGGAAAGGAGGCTGGCGGCCTGGGCGAGGAGACTGGCAGTGGAAGCCGCGTCATGTTTTTTGGGTATGAACTCCCCCTGATCGGGCATAGGAGGACGCTTATAGAGATAGGAGAGCATGGCGGGAGCCTCGGAGAGGGTTTTCAGCCTCTCGTGCACCAGGGGCATGGCTGAGAGGTCTAAGGCATCGGCCTCGGGGTCATCCTCCTTCCTCAACCCAGCCTCGACCATGAATGGCTTGACGAGACGAGCGAGCTCTGCGTAGGTCTTCTGTCGTATGTACTGTCCGTTGTACCACTCGAGCTTCTGATAGTCGAAGACGGCAGGAGCCTTGTTGAGGCGCTCGAGCTTGAAGAGCTTCTCCATCTCGGAAAGGCTGAACATATCCCTTCCATCTTCGAAGGAGCACCCGAGGTGGGCTATGTAATTCACCAGGGCTTCGGGCAGGTAGCCTGCCTTCCTGAATTCGTTGACGCTGGTGGCGCCGTGGCGTTTGGAAAGTTTGTGCCCGTCCTGACCGAGCACCATGGGCAGGTGGCAGAGTTCCGGCTGAGTCCATCCGAAGGCATCGTACATGATCTTGTGCAGAGGCGCTGAGGGAAGCCATTCTTGGGCCCGCAGCACATGGGTAATACCCATCGTGTGGTCGTCGACCACATTGGCGAGGTGGTAGGTCGGGAACCCGTCGGATTTTAGGAGGACTGGGTCGGGACTGATATCTTCGTTTTTCCACTCGATCGTTCCGAGCAGCTTGTCCTCGAATCTCGTAACTCCCTCGAGGGGTATCTTGAGGCGTATGACCTTCTGCTCCCCCGCCGATACCCGAGCGGCGATCTCTCCCGGATCCAGGTTCCTGCAGTGCCTGTCGTAGCCCTGGCCTCCGATTTTGGAGGCCGCCTGGTCTTCCCTGAGCCGGGCAAGCCTATCCTCGCCGCAGAAGCAATAATAGGCCTTGCCCATGGTCACGAGCTTTTCGGCATGCTCCTTGTACAAGCCGAAGCGCTCGGACTGGATGTAGGGTCCGGCGGGGCCTCCAATATCGGGACCCTCGTCCCAATAGAAGCCTATCCAACGGAAGGTGTCGTAGAGATTCTGGACATATTCATCCGAGGATCTCGTCCTGTCCGTATCTTCGAGTCTGAGTATAAAGGTTCCCCCGGTGGAGCGGGCGAAGAGGTAATTGATGAGGGCTGTCCTCAATCCGCCTATGTGCTGGTTGCCAGTGGGAGAGGGAGCGTAGCGCACTCGAGTCTTCATATGCACCCCTTTCGGAATGGTGGAGTATAGCTTTTCCAGTCTCTGGTCATCAAGGAGAGGCCGCGTCAACTCCTCTGGCTCAAGGGCGGGTAGATCAGCCGCGAAGAACAGAGAGCGCTGCGAACAGAACGGCGGGCAGGCTGCCGAGGAAGGCTAGGACGGCTCGTCCTGCGAGCGAAAGAGGAGAAATCCGTTTCGTTCTGAATAGAACGCGAGTAATGCCGAGGAAGAAGTACGCCAAGGTCGAGAATGACATAGAGAAGGCCGAATACCGGGCAAGAAGGGGTATCATGTTGGAACCCCATATTCCCAATGCCTGCCTCGGATCCACCCGTAGAAGCGAAAGCGAGGCGAGGACGATAAGGGAGGCTGCGAGTATGGTCGAGGAAGCGAGCGCGATTCCTTTCATAACCAAATCCCAGGCAGCGAGCTGTGGCCTTCCCGATGATCGCAATGCGGCCTCGGACTTGTCTTCCATATGCACTCCAGTATACCACTTTAGAAGGCTCGGACTAGAGGAGAATGGATGGAATATTTCTTCAGTTTTGAAAAGATGGGGTACCTCAAAGGAGCAAAGCCCTCAGGATGCATACTCTGCCTGATCAAAGACGGTTCGCCAGATGTGGACAGCCTCATCGTCTACGAATCGAGCCGGACCCTCGTATCGCTCAATCTCTATCCCTACAATCCAGGCCACCTCATCCTCTTCCCCAAACGCCACGTCCTCGATGTGAGAGGGCTAGTGGCCGAGGAGAAGGCGGATATGGATTCGCTCGTGGACGTCTGCCTGGATGTGCTAGATTCCAGCTTTTCGCCACAGGGCTACAATATCGGGTATAATCAAGGCCTCGCCGCAGGCGGCAGCATCGAGCATCTGCATCTCCACATTATTCCCAGATACCGGAATGAGTTGGGGATAGCCGATCTCATTGGGGGGAAGAAGGTGCTAGTCCAGGATCCTCGCGATACGAGGGACATCCTTTCCAAAGCCTTCGAAGTCTATGGGAAGGATCACGAGAAGTCGTGAAGAGCCGGCTTTCAGGCTAAATGAGCCTTCTGTAGCGACATTTGAAACCCCGAATCGCCCGGGGCCCCAGACGAGACCGGAAAGGGGCCATGCGAGTCCTTGCGATTCCATCCCCGAACTCTCTTCTCCGAGAGAGAATACCGAAACCCTGCTGCCTGGAAGCGCGTGAAAGCTCATCGTCTCGCCAGCTTCCAGGAGAAATGCGGAATCCCTGCTGATATGCCATTCACGTGGAGGATCGTCCCGCGAAAAGAGGCGGAATACTGCGAGGAGATGATCCAGGCGCCCTCCTCCGCCTCCCGCGATTCGTGTGTAATTCGCTCCTGAGCGTTTCGCCAAATCCAAAGCCAGCTCGGTATCCGTATCGTCCTTGAGCACAGGATACTTTATTATGTGCCTTTTATCATACTTTCCGAGGCGATCTTCGCTGTCTATGCTGTCGAAGTCGCCGATGATGTAGTCTGGTTCGATGCTTGCCTCCTCCGCGAGGTGCAAACCGGAATCAGCAGCTATTATGAGGCCCGAATCGGCGGCCAGCCTCAAGAGAAAGTCGAGTGGGGGGCCTTCGCCGCCAGTTATCACCAATGCCTTCATCGCGGACAGGGTGTGACCGATAAACGATTTTGTCAATG
>DATCUA010000162.1:0-1767 GCA_036567645.1 Rectinemataceae bacterium
CAGCTGCTGTCCTCCTGGGCGCCATGCTCATCCACGGCGTGCGGCCCGGTCCCCTCATCATGGTTGAATCGCCCTCGTTCGTTTACGAGGTAATAGCCATGGTTCTCATAGCTACGATAGCGATGTTCGTCCTCGGCCTCACCATGGTACGGCCTCTCACCAAGGTACTGCAGGTGCCCCGGCAGAAGCTCATGCCCATCGTCTTCATCCTCTGCGTGGTTGGCTCTTTCGCAATCCAGTCGCGGCTTTTCGATGTGGGTATCATGATTTTCTTCGGCGTCCTGGGCTTCATTCTGCGGGAGATGGACTACCCCATGGCCCCCCTGGTCCTAGGCATAATCCTCGGCGACATCCTGGACAAGAACCTGCGCCGCTCCCTCATCCTCTCCAACGGCGACATCTCCCCCTTCTTCACCAGGCCCATCTGCCTGGGGCTCTTCCTTCTCACCATGCTCATCGTGCTATCCAGGTCAAAATGGGTGAAGTCGCTTTTCGGAAAGCTGAAAACCAAGAAAAGCGAGGCCTGATCATTTTCAGCGTCGATAGCTTATAAAACAGAAAGGGACGCCTGGAGGCGTCCCTTTCTGTTTTTCAGCTGCTCTCGGATCCTGTTGGATCCCTTTTAACGAAGCCAGCGCGAAAGCCCCTCCCTCACGAACTCGTCGTCGGCCAGGTGGGGATAGGCGGCGCACACTCTGTCCAGCTCGGCCGCCTGGCCGCCGGACATGGTCTCCTCCGGGTCCAGGCACCAGGTGCCTTCGAGCAAGCCCTGTCTCCGCAGTATCTCGTGGATGCCCGGTATACAGCCTGCAAAGCCGTTGGCCGCGTCGAATATGGCCGCGTTGGCGTCGGTCAGCTCCTGGGCGAGGCTGAGCCAGGGCCTTCCTGCCCAGCCGCCAGCCCCGACCGCGGCAGGATCTTCCATCCCATGGCCTACCGCCTCGCGGATCGCCGAATGCATCTCCACGGCTTTCTTTGTCCACACGCACCACTGGCCCAAGAGGCCTCCGACGATGCGGACGCGCTTTTCGCCGCCACTGGTGGCGAATCGGAACTCGGTGAGGAGGTCGACGATGATGCTGTCGTCGTTGCCCGTGTAGAGGGCGATTTCCCCTTCCCTGCCCGAATCGCAGACTGCGCGGATTACGTCGATGGTCCTGTACCTGTTGAAGGGGGCTATTTTTATTGCCAGGACATTCTCCACTTCCGCGAAGAGTCTCCAGAACTCGTAGGGCAGGACGAGGCCGCCCACGGCGGGCTGGAGGTAGAAGCCCACGATGGGAATCACCTCCGCCACTTCGCGCACATGGGCTATGATCGCTCCGAACGAGTCGCGCTTGAATGCGCCGAGGCTCAGGAGCCCTGCGTGGTATCCAGCGCGGATGAGAAAATCGGCCTCGGCCAGGGCCTGGTCAGTCCTTCCGCAGATCCCCCCTATCTTCACTAGGGGGCGTCCAGACTCGGCCGCGGCTTCATCCAAGGCCGCCGACACTTCCTTGAGAACAGGCTCGAATAGCCCATGTTTGGGATCTCGTATGGCGAACTGGGTGCTGTGCACTCCCACGGCCAAGCCTCCGGCGCCCGCTTCGGCGTAGTAGCGGGTCAAAACCCTCTGGCGGCGCGGGTCGAAGCGCCTCTGGGAGTCCAATGCCAGGGGCATGGCGGGTATGACGCAGCCATCTCGCATGCGCTGTTTTACCCACGTGGGCAGTTCATTTTTCTTCATGATTCGCTCCTGAAAGAACCGGCTGAGCGAGCGGCGGCTTC
>DATCUA010000163.1:0-2952 GCA_036567645.1 Rectinemataceae bacterium
CGTATCGCGGGGGCGAAGCAGAATCCCGTCGACTTGTCCGGGTTCCAGAGCGCCGTGTCGGAGAGGCTGTACTTGAGCGTGGGAACGGAGTTGCCCGCCACGATCGACCCGTCCGCCGGCGAGTCCAGCCTCACCGTGTACGGGCTCGTGATGACCACAGGCGCGGATATGTCAGAGAAATCATGGGCGGGGTTCCCGTCCGAAAAGGCGGTCACCTTGTAGACATAGCATCTCCCGGCCTCGAGATCCGGATCGAGATCGTAGTAGGTATGGACCCCGTCACCTTTCCAGCCGGCGCGCCAGCCCCCGTAGTTGACTGTCCCTATCCACTTGAAGCTCGAGCCCCCGTCCGCCGAGCGGTAAACCCTGAAGCCGAGGAAGGTCTCGTCTTCATCCGCGTCGTCGTAGAGGCCGAACGTGAGGGTTACCCTGCAGGTAGCCGGCCCCGAGGCGCCGGGATCCAAGGCGTCCATGCCCAAGCGCTTGGAGTAATACTGCCTCGACACCCCGTAGGTGCGGGATACCACGCGTAGACCGTCGATATAATGGCCGACGGACAAGTCCTTGGTAGTGGAGCCTACCCCGGCGGCCACATTCACCTTCACGTCGCGCTGGCTGCGATTACCCGAGCGGTCGTAGACCACGAGGCTCACCACGTGTTCGCCGTTGTCGATGTACATGCCCCCGAGGTCGATATAGGCCTCCGCCCTGAAGGTATCCGTGGCTTCGGTGTAGGTTGAGTCGGTATTCTGGGGATAATAGCCCCCGAAAAAGCCAGGCAGCTCGTCTATGCCGAACATTATGCCCTGCCCCGCCCAGGAGGTCGGATCCACCTCAGCCTTGGCCGTCACCACCGCTCGCACGATGGTCATCGTGGATGCGTTGAGGTTCGCTCCCTCGGACAATTCGGTCCAGGTCACTCCCGCGTCCTGCAGTGCGGCCAGATTGTCGACGTCGAGATCGGTTGTGGTATACGCGAATGAGACAATCGATGGAGCCTCGGCAGGAAATGTCGACTGCTCATGTTTCTGGCAGACAAGAGTTATGTCCCCATCCCCTTCTGAATAGCGGAAATTGTCCTTGGAGGACGCAGCCCTTCCGTCGGCCCCGGCCACTACCTTGTAGGCTGTCCCCGAGGCGAAATACAGGGGCTGATCCTTGGAGCTGCCCCTGTCCACCGAGTAGACCAGGCTGCCGCCCGCGTACACCTTGTAGCTGACGGTCTGCGAAAGGTAGCTGCCTCCAACGGAATCGATGACGTTGCCGTAAGCGTTGCAACGCCACACATCGATGCTGTAGGTCTTCTTCGTCTGACCGTCCTCGGCGGTCACGCTGACCGTGAAGCTGTTCTTGCCATAGGCCAGAGGAGCGGCTGAGGGATCGGCCACGCTCCAGCTGAGGCTCGCGTCGGAATCCGCCAGCCGGGCGATGAGGCTGATCGAGGACATAGTGCCGTCCACGAAGGCCTTGTACGATGTGGTCGAGGCCGAGAAGGTGCTGTCGAGCTCGTAGCCTCCCACTCCCAGGAACTCCAGATTGGCGTTGCTCGAAAGAACGATTTCGTTTCCCGTCGGGCAGCCTATCAGCAGGAGGGCTGCCAGGACGAATCCCGCGCCCGCAAGCGATTTTTTTATCATCTTCGCCCCCTATGGATTCATTAGTCCGAGCTAGGAGAAATCGGACCTTGTACCAGTGTACGCCAAAGCACCCATGGGCGCAAACGAAAACCGCTTCCCTTTTGGCTTTGTCCGTGCTGTACTTACACGTATGAGGGAGATAACGCCACAGCTGACCGACGCATTGAAAAAGCACTTCCGCGACGCGGTCGCCCGTGCCGACGCCTATCCCATCGCCCGTTTCGACGAGCTGGTGCGGACCGTGGCCGAGCTTTCCTACCTCAACAGGGACAATCTGCTCTTCTTCAGGGGCCAAGGCGAGGACTACCGCAATAAGGCGGGCGCTTCGTCCCTCTATCCCTCCCTCTACCGCGACACCGTGGTTTCGCGTTCCCGCCTCGAGCGCCAGTTCGGGCTCCTGAAAGAGCTCTCCTCCATCCTCGTCGAGGAAACGAGGAAGGCCGACCGCAGGTCAGCCGACGAGCTCCGAAGGAAAACCTATGTCCAATGGTCCATACTCCAGCACTACCAGGTCTGTCCTACACCCCTTTTGGACATAACCCAATCCCTCAGGGTGGCCGCATCCTTCGCTCAATCCGCGAGAGGTTCGTCCGGGGGCTTCGTCTACGTCCTCGGCATGCCCTACCTTCCTAACGGCATCTCCATCAACTCCGAGCAGGAAATCGTCAACGTGCGGCTTCTGTCGGTCTGTCCGGCCCTTGCCATGCGACCCTATTTCCAGGAAGGCTTTCTCGCCGGCACGCCCGACATCACGGACAACTACGACGACAAGAACGAGCTGGATTTCAATCGGAGGCTCGTCGCGAAATTCTCCATACCAGAGGACGAGGCCTTCTGGGGAGAGGACGCGAGACGGATCCCTGAAGATCTCCTCTTCCCGAAGCCGGAACAGGATCCGATGCTGGAGATATGCTCGCGCATTTCTGCCGCCCTCGCCCAAGCCGAGGGAGCTACCCTTTTCGACGAGGAGTCCGCCAAGAGAGGGGACACGAGTGGCGAATCCCTGGCCCTGCGCCTACGGAGGCGCTTGGGCTGATGAGGGAACGCAACCACTCCATCATCGAATCATTCATTATCCATGCAACAGAGCCGGATAAGAGAGCGATACCTGCTCCTCTGTTCTGCGTAAGCCTCATACTCGACAGTGCTAGGTTCCAGGAGCGAAGCGTTCTCGGGATCCTGCCTGCGAAGCTCCAGTACTTCGCGCGCAACGTCCATTCCAAAGACAGTGGACAAAGCCATGAGGGCGTCGCCATAAGCTGCGTTCACGTTCTTGAAGTGCAATAGCGGCATGCCAGATACATCGGCCACGATC
>DATCUA010000164.1:0-4852 GCA_036567645.1 Rectinemataceae bacterium
CCTGAAGGTCTTGGTCCGGGAATCGAATACAGCGGCGAAAGCTTTGCAGTCCTTCCTCTCGAAAAGGGAGAAGAGGAACTTGAAGAAGCCGTACACCGCGGACACGTTGGCGCCGGAAGGATTGCGCAAAGGGCGGGAGAGGAAGGCGAAATAGGATCGATAGACTATAGCGTAGACGTCCAGGAGGTAGAGAGCTGGCTTCATGGGTTTTTCCTCATCGGCCGGCCTTCGCGTCCTCGTATGCTTCTATCACTTGGTATGCCGCGTTTATCTTCGCGCTGGTCTCGGTAGCCCGCTTCGCCTCGGCCGGGGATGATGAGTTCCTGTCGGGATGGTGCTTGAAGAGGAGGCGTTTGTAGGCGGCCTTTACCTCGGCGAAGGGGGCGTTCGGCGAAAGTCCGAGGTAGCGGTAGGCCTGTTCCACCGCCTGCCTTTGTTCGAAAGACGGGTCGCGGTAAGCCCCGCCGGCGTAGTCGCCGCTTCCGTAGCCCCCGCCCGGGGAAGCCCGCTCCCGATCCCGCTTCGCCTGGGCGCGGGCTTCTTCCTCTTCTCTCGCCTGGCGCTTCTCGGTCTCTGTCTTGGATGTGTCCAAGAAATCGTCCAGCTCGGCCATGGCCGCGTCCAGGTCGGGATCCCCGAAAGAACGGGAAGATCTCGGGGAGGCATCGCCTCCCAGGTTGGTCCACGCTCGCACCAGGCGCTCCAGGCGCTCGAAAATCTGATCCACCCGACCCTCCTCTTGAGCGGCTCGCATTACTCTAGCCCAGGAGATGCGGGTTTTCAATGGAGCCAGCGTCTGCACGGACCGCCCGGCCGGCTGTTCCCGAAACCCTCGGAGCCGTGTATCATGAGGCTATGAGGATCGGGAAGCGCGTAATCGTCGCTGGGGGGGCGAACCTCGACATTCAGGGCAGGTCTCATAGCAGGTTCCTTCCTGCCGACTCCAATCCGGGAAAGGTGAGCCGCTATCCGGGCGGAGTGGGGCGCAACATAGCTGAAAACCTCGCGCGGCTCGGTTTCGAAGTCCAGCTCATCTCGGCTTTCGGTGATGATGCGGAGGGCGCCAGCCTCATCGAGGACTGTCGCTCCAAGGGAATCGACTGCTCCTTGAGCCCGAGGACCAGCCAGCCAACGCCGAGTTACCTCTGTCTCCTCGATCCCCGGGGAATCCTCGTCGGGGCCGTGGCCGACATGGAAGCCATGGACGAAATCGATCCTGCCTATTTCGAGTCGCGGGCCTCGGATCTGGAGAAAGCCGACTGGATCGTAGCCGACGCCAACCTGCGCCCCGACTCCCTGTCCTGGCTCGCGGCCCGCTTCGGGCGCCGTTCCGAAAACCGCAGATGCAAGCTCTTCTTCGATCCCGTCTCGGCCACCAAGGCCATGAGGGCCGCACCCTTCTTCGGGGATTTCGACTGCGCAAAGCCCAACAGGGCCGAGGCCCTCGCCCTGGCGGGCATGGCGCAGGAAGCGGCGCTAAAAGCGACACGAGAAGCGGCGCTAAAAGCGGCGCAGGAAGCCGCTCGAGCCCTCGCCACCTCCGGGCGGCTTCCCCGATCCCTCTACATCTCCCTCGGCGAAGAAGGCATCTACTGCGCGGAATCGCCCGGCGTCCTCGTGCATTACGCGCGGCCGGAAGCCTTGCCTAGAGCCGTCAACGGCTCGGGCGCGGGGGATTCGGCGTGCGCAGCCATCCTATGGGCGGAGTCGGAAGGCTATTCCCCGGCTGAGAGAGCCGAGTTCGCCCTGACAGCGAGCGCCCTCACAGCCGCCGCGCCCGAGCCGGTGAGCCCGCGCATGAGCCCCGAAGCGCTCATTGAACTTCGAAAAAGATTATTCGGAGAGGAGGCATCCAGGTGAATCCCTATCTCGACATTTCCGAAGACGTGAGCCAAGCCCTCGGCGAGGGCCGCCCGGTTGTCGCCCTGGAATCTACGATCATCAGCCACGGCATGCCCTGGCCCAAAAACCTGGAGACAGCTCTGGAGGTTGAAGAGGAGGTGCGCGCCTGCGGGGCTATTCCCGCCACGATAGCCCTGAGCTCGGGCAGGCTCAAAGCTGGCCTGGACAGGGCGGGGCTGGAGCGCCTGGCCCGGGCCGGGCAATCCGCGGCCAAGGTGTCGAGGCGGGACATCCCCCGGATTCTCGCGGAGAAAGGCGATGGGGCCACGACGGTGGCGGGTACGATGATCGTAGCGGCTCTGGCCGGCATCCGAGTATTCGCCACAGGAGGCATCGGCGGTGTGCACAGGGGGGCCGCGAGCTCATGGGATGTCTCTGCCGACCTGGAGGAACTCGCATCCACAGACGTAGCCGTCGTCTGCGCCGGCGCCAAGGCCATCCTCGATCTGCCCATGACCCTGGAGTACCTGGAGACGAGGGGCGTGCCTGTCATCGGTTATAGGACGAAGGAGCTGCCCGCATTCTACACGAGCCGCTCCGGTCTAGCCCTCGAGGAAAGCGCCGAGGACCCAACCCAGATAGCCCGCCTCCTGGAGGCCAAATGGTCGGCTGGTTTGCGAGGCGGGGCCGTCATCGCCAATCCCATACCTCCCGAATGGTCTATGGATCCCGACGTGATAGAACCCGCCATAGCGAAAGCGGTGGCCGAGGCTTCGGAGCGGGGCATTGGCGGCAAGCGCCTGACCCCCTTCCTCCTGGAACGGATAGCAGAACTCACCGGAGGGGACAGCCTCGAGTCCAACATCGCTTTAGTCAAGAACAATGCCCGGCTCGCCGCATCCATAGCGGTGGAGCTGGCCGCGCTCTACCGCTCCCAAGCTGCTCGAGATGCCCATGAAAACGGTCCCCGCAGGGGGCTCCATTCCAGACAGGCAGGAGATGTCCTATGAAAATCGCCAGATTCGGATTCGAGGGAAGGACTGGATACGGGATAGTGCGGGGCGACAGGATCGAGATAGCCGATGGCGAGCCTTTCGGCGGCATGGAGCCCACGGGGAAAAGCCTGCCCTTGGAAAGCGTGAAGCTCCTGGCTCCCTGCCTGCCAGGCAAAGCCCTCTGCATAGGCCTCAATTACTCGGACCACGCCCAGGAAATAGGCCTGGATCTGCCTAAGGCCCCAGTGGTCTTCATAAAGCCGTCTACATCGGTCCTGGACCCGGGTGGGCTCATCCGCTATCCGGCGCTCTCCCATCGCGTGGACTACGAGGCCGAGCTCGTAGTCGTCATCGGGAGAAGAGCCAAGGATGTCAAAGAATCGGAAGCTGTCGGCTATGTCCTGGGCTACACCTGCGGCAACGACGTCACGGCCCGGGATCTCCAGCCCAAGGACGGGCAGTGGACCGTGGCCAAGTCTTTCGACACCTTTCTCCCCTTCGGCCCCTGGATTGAGACTGAGCTGGATCCGAGCGACCTCGAAATCTCAGCCTATCTCAACGGGGTCCGCAAGCAGCATTCGCGTACGCGCCATCTCATCTTCGGCGTATCGGCCCTGGTGTCCTACCTCTCCCATGTGATGACGCTCGAGCCAGGCGATATCATCATGACCGGCACGCCCTCGGGCATCGGGCCCATGGCCATCGGGGACGAGATAGTGGTGGAGATAGAGGGCATAGGAAAACTCGTCAACCGCCTGGGCTGACGAGGGGAAGCGAGGGAAAAGGCGGCCGCCCCTGGGCGGCCGTTCGTTCACTTGGCCGGTTCTGTGGAGACGGGCGAGCCGGTGGTTGCTGGAGCCTGTGCCGGAACCTCGGTCGCCTGAGTCAGGGCTTGCCGAATGATCTCCGCGAGTTTGAGCAGTGTGGCATCTGAGATCGCTGCATACGCCGAAGAGAGCTCCTCCACCTTGGCCTTGATTTTCGCGAGTTCCTCGGCAGTGAGCTCGGCCTTTGCCAGCTCGGCTTTCACGCTGTTCAATTCAGCCTTCAAGGCTCCCAGCTCCGCCTGGAGGGCTTCCAGCTGAGCGAGAGTAGCCTTGGTTCCCACTTCCTGCACGGCCTTGTCCGCGGCAGCCTTGGTTTCCTCCATCTTCGCCTTGAGGTTGGCCACATCGAGGGCGAGCTTATCGTATTCGGTCTTGGGAACTCCGCCCATGGCCTTGAGCATGGACGAGCAGCCCGAGAGGAGCACGAGAACAGCTAGGGCGAGCAGGAGAGGTACGCGTTTTTTCATGACAGCCTCCGCAGCCATTGTAATCCCTGATGGCCGAAGATACAAACGGAAAATCGCTCATCGCGCAATCTCTTTGCGCCGAATGCCTGCGCGACCCCCTCGCGCCGCTTTGCAGCACGCCTTTCCCCATCCATCCCGGCGTCCCCGCGAATAGTCCGGCGCGGCTGGACAAGAGGCATCGGCTGTGAAACCATGCGGATTCGTGGAAAGCGTCTGCGGCATCGACCTTGGAACCCAATCGGTCAAAGTGCTTATCTACAGACCGGAGACCAGGAGCATCCTCGCCTCAGCCCAAGCGCCCTTGAGCATGATCTCGGAAGAAGACGGTACGCGGGAACAGGAAGCCTCTTGGTATGCGGAGGCTCTCGATGCCTGCTTTTCGGCTATCCCCGATGACATGAAAAAGGGAGTGGCCGCCCTGGGCGTCTCTGGCCAACAGCACGGCTTCGTGCCCCTGGACGCGGAAGGGAAACCCATCCGCCCGGTCAAGCTCTGGTGCGATACCTCGACTGCCGCCGAATGCGCCGAGCTTACCGAGGCCGCGGGAGGGGAGGCCGCACTTCTTGCAGAAACGGGCATGCCCATGCTCCCCGGATACACGGCCCCCAAGATCCTCTGGCTAAAACGCCACGAACCGGAGCGCTTCTTGCGCCTCCGACATGTCCTTCTGCCCCACGACTACCTCAACTACCTCCTCACCGGGAGTATGACCGCCGAAGCT
>DATCUA010000165.1:0-2326 GCA_036567645.1 Rectinemataceae bacterium
GTATCCCAAGAAGAACTGCAAGTAGGGGCTCTCCCGAATATCCTCCACCAGCTCTTCATCAGAAAGATTCTTCTTCTCTTTTATTATGAGAGCGCCTAACGCGACTCGCACCGGAATCGCTGGTCTCCCATTATTGGCTACAAACAGCTTTGAATATTTTTCTTCGACGTTTTTCCATGGTATTAGGCTCGCCAGGAATACCCATCGATTATCAGCTTTTAGGCTTTCTCCAAACACCATGTCAGACCGTTCAAATTCGGGCGTATATTCAGGAATCCTGTACATCTTTGCCTTCCAAGTGCACGACTTTTTCTTACTTTTCTTCATTTTTCGTGCACCTTTTCGGTTCATTATACCATATATTTCTTTATCTGATTTCACTTTATTACTTTTTCAGGAGTCTATATCTATTCGACCCTGCATGTTAAGTTCGTAAAAATTCGTTTTGTAGATGCTTAATTAATTATAGTACGCTTTTACCAACTCGCAAACTGGAAATTTCTCTTATCGAAGAGTTTGAATCCGAAATGTCTATTCCTGTCCATCCTGACCATCCCGTCATCTTGTCCCCATAGTTTTTCCAATCCCGACGATCTCCTACAGCAAGCCCCCCACCAGGCCCATGTAGAGGGGGATGGTGATCAGGCTCAGGACCGTGGTCAATGAAACTCCCAGACCCGCGTACTCGGCGTCGGCGCCCAGGGACTCGGCGAGGATGGGGGTCTGGGTCATGGAGGGCATGGAAGCCTGGATGACGAAAACCTGCTTGGCCAGGCCGGGCAGATCCATGCCCCGCACCGCGAGGAAGACGCCTCCAGGAATGACGATGAAGCGCACGACCACCACGAGGACGAGATCGTAGGAGAGCCGCAATCCCTTCCATCGCACCCTCGAAATCACTATCCCGATGAAGAGCATGGAGAGGGGAGTTGTCATGCTGCCCAAGTATTTACAGAAGTCCATGATGGGAGCGGGCAATTTGATGCCCAGGAGGATGAGGGCCACGGCGAAGAGGAATCCCAGGAGAGGAGGCGAGAATATGCGCTTCAAGCCCGAGGCGGAGAGCATGGAAGGTCGCGCACCCCCTGTTCGCTTGTGGCCGTCTAGGGCCATGGAATAGCTCCCCAGAGTCCAGAAGCAGGTGGTGTTGGCGATGTAGTAGATGAGGACGTAGGGCAGACTCGCGTCCCCGAAGAGCATCAGGTTGACGGGAAGGCCTATGAAGATGGTGTTGGACAGGGCTATGAGGGATGCGAAAACCCCTCTGCGCTCGAGCGGCACGCGCGCGATGACCGCAATGGCCCAGGCTAGGGCGAAACCACCGATCATGGCCGCGAAGGGCACTGGCAGGCCGGGCAACATGGAGAGGAGCTTATTCCTGTCGTAGCCTTCCATGAGGTTGTTGACCATGTAGGCCGGAAGGGCTACCGAGACGACGAGGCGGGAGATGAGGAGGGAGGAGGAAGCCTCGAACCAGCGGCGTTTGGCTAGGATATAGCCCAAGCCTATGAGGAGGATGACCGAGAAGACGCTTTCGAGGGCGTGGAGCATGGATCCATCCTACCCGGTCGAGGCTACAAAGGACAATAACGGCGTCGGGCGGCCGTTTCCGCAGCAAGGCCGAGCGATGCGTCAAACGGCCCTAGGAGTCCTGCTCGACAACGCGCCCTGCCTCCATGCGCAAGATCCTGTCGGCGAAATGCCGAGCTTCGAGCGAACCGTGGGAGATGAGGAGGATAGTCTTTTGCCCCCGCACGGAGGCGACCGCCTCCAGGACGGCCTCGTGGTTTTCTTCGTCCAGGGCGTTCGTAGCCTCGTCGAGGATGAGGAAATCGGAGCGCTTCAACAGAGCCCTGGCGAGGACCAGCCTTTGGCGCTCGCCCCCCGAGAGGGCGGCTCCGCCGTCCCCGATCCGGGCGTCCAGGCCTCCGGGGAGCGCAAAGACGAAATCGGCCCGCGCGAGCCTCAAGCATTCCTCCATGGCCTTCCTGTCTGACCCCGGATTATACCGCGAAAGGTTTTCCGCCACGGTCCCATCGAACAGATAGGGATGCTGGGGCACGTACGCCACGCTCCCGCGCCACCGCGCGAGGAGATCCCCGTCGAGCTTTTCTCCGTCGACGAGGATGGCGCCCGAATCCGGGCGTATGAGACCGGCCACCAGGTCGGCCAAGGTGGACTTTCCCGAACCTGAGGGACCCCGCAGGACAGTAAGAGTCCCCCGTGCCAGTTCAAGATCGAGTTCACGAATGGCCGGCGCGGGCCTCCCTGGCCAGGTATAGGTGACTTCTCTGAAATAGAGCCCGCGTTCGAGCCGCAGGGGGGA
>DATCUA010000166.1:0-3624 GCA_036567645.1 Rectinemataceae bacterium
CGCACGCTGTTGTCTATAGATAGGATTGGGCTGTCTTGAGGATGTCGGCGAACACCCCCCCCGCCGTCACTTCAGCGCCCGCTCCGGGCCCGCGGACCACCAGGGGGTTGGCGGAGTACCGGGCTGTGGAGAACATGACGAGGTTGTCCGTGGCGGAGAGGTTGTAGAAGGGGCTTTCGGGGCCGTACTCGCGCAAGGCTAGCTCGGCAGAATCCTGGGTGATTGTCGATACATAGCGCAGAACCTTGCCGCGTGACGCTGCTTGAGCGGCTCGCGCTTCCATGCCCGCGTCGATTTCAGGGAGGAGAGCCAGGAACTCGGCTACGGTGGAAGCCTTGGTGAGGCGATCCGGGAGTATGGGCTCGATACGTATGTCTGGGAAATCCAGGGGTATGCCCGCTTCACGGATGAGGATGAGGGTTTTGCGGGCTATGTCCACGGCGCCGAGGTCGTCCCTCGGATCGGGCTCGGTATAGCCCCGGGCCTTGGCCTCCAGGACGAGAGAAGAAAAGCTTTTTCCCGTGCCCAGGCCGTTGAAGATAAAGCTGATCGTACCAGAGAGCACGGCCTCGATCCTCGTGATGCTGTCCCCGCAGGCCACCAGGTCGTGGAGGGTGCCTATGACCGGGAGGCCAGCCCCTACGGTAGTCTCGTAGCCATAGACCACGTCGCGCTCCCGCATCACGCGCTTGATGGCCTTGTAGCGCTCTACAGGACCTGCGTTCGCCCTCTTGTTGGGAGTGACGACGGCTATGGCCGCTTCGAGTATGCCCTGGTAGTACGCCGGCGGGGTTTCGCTCGCCGTGCAGTCGCAAAAGCATGCGGAGGGCAGGTTGAGCGCCTTCATGAGGTCGACGAAGGCTCCCATGTCGGCGGGCTGCCCCTCGTCGAGGGCTTCTTTCCACCTCTCCACATCTATGCCGGAGGGAGACACAACCATGGAACGGGAGTTGATGATGCCCGCGAGGCGCACTCTGATGGAGTGGTGTTTCAGGAGCTTGTCCTTCTGGGCAGCTATCTGCTTGAGCAGGGTGGATCCGATGAGCCCGACTCCCGCGAGGAAAAGGTTCACCGTGCGGATGCCGGCGAGGAAGAAGGCGTCGTGTATGACACCCAGGGCCTTGGCCCTGTCTCGTGACTGGACGACGATCGATATATTGAGCTCGGATGAGCCTTGGGCTATGGCGACGACATTGACGCCGTTGCGGCCCAGGGCGGAAAAGACGCGGCCCGATATGCCCGCCCTCTGCTTCATCTGCTCGCCCACGACGGCTATGACGGAAAGCTCCTTTTCGGCGGAAGGAAAGTCTATGAGGCCAGCGGAGATTTCGGAGGAAAACTCTTCCGCGAGTGCTTCTATGCCCCGTCCCAGGTCCGCTGGATCGATGGCGCAGCATATCGAGAGCTCGCTCGAGGCCTGGGTGATCAATATCACGTTGACGCGGGCTCCCGCGAGGGCGCTGAACATCCTTCCCGATATGCCCGTCACCCCGGGCAAGCCCAGGCCGTGAATGGAGAGGAGGGCGAGGGAAGGTATGGAAGCCAGGCCTCGCACCGGATAGGCGCTGGATCCCGCTTTTTCCACGATTCGCGTGCCCCTCGCCTCGGGATGCCTTCCGTCCCTCACTCTGATGGGAACCCCAGCCGCCATCACGGGCTTGAGCGAGATGGGAGAGAGTGCGCGGGCGCCGAAGTGGGTCATCTCCAAGGCTTCGGCGTATGATATCTCCTCAATGGCGAAAGCGTCGGGAACCAGGGCCGCCTCTGCCGTCATCACGCCTGGGGAATCGGTGAATATCTGGGCTTCTTCGGCATCGAGAGCCGCGGCTATCGTCGTGGCCACGAGATCCGAGCCTCCCCTCCCGAGAGTGGTAAGGACGCCCCCCGATGTCGAACCCATGAAGCCCGTCACCACGGCCAGCTTGCCTGGGAGGGGGAGCTTCGAGCGAATGAGGACCCTGGAATCATCTTCCAGCACCCGTGCCGAACCATAACGGGAGTCCGTGCGGAGAAGTGTGGAAGATTCGACGTATTCTACATCCAGGCCCCGGGCTTCCAAGGCCATGGCGATGATGGAGGCCGAGAGCCGTTCGCCATAGCCCATGATCTGATCCAGGGTGCGCATGGAGAGGTCCCTCACGAGGCTCACCCCGTGGAGAAGCTCTCTCAGCTCCGTGAGAAGCACCTCGACCTTGCTTATGGCCTGGCTTCTCTTCTCTCCGTCGAGGAGGGCGAGGCAGGCGCGCCTATGCCGCTCGCCCAGGCGCTCGAGGAAAGAAGAATAGGAACCTCTCGATTCCGCCATCTTCCCAATTTCCACGAGGCTGTCGGTAGCCCCGGCGAAGGCGGAGACAACGAGGACTTCGGGCTTTTCTACCAGGACCACTGCCAGGAGCCCGGCCATGGTCTCATGGCTGTCCAGGACTGATCCCGAGAACTTGTATACGCGCACAGGCGCCCTCCCCGGCTGTATCTACCCTAGGATGGACAGGAGCACGCCCGCGGCTACGGCGGAACCTATGACTCCGGATACGTTGGGCCCCATGGCGTGCATCAGGAGGAAATTCGTGGGATCGGTTTCGGCGCCGACTACCTGCGACACGCGGGCTGCCATGGGAACGGCCGAGACTCCGGCTGATCCAATAAGAGGATTTACCTTGCCGCCCGTAACCCAGTACATGATCTTGCCGAAGAGGACACCGCCAGCCGTTCCGCAGGAAAAGGCGAAGAGCCCGAGTACGATGATCTTGAGGGTTTCAGGATTGAGGAAGCGCGCGGCCGAGGCCGTCGAACCCACGGATACTCCCAGAAAGATAGTGAGGATGTTTATCAAGGCATGCTGGGCCGTGTCGGAGAGTCTATCGGTGGCGCCCGTCTCCTTGAAGAGATTGCCGAGCATGAGGGCTCCCACGAGGGGGACAGCGGCGGGCAACAGGAGGCCGCAGAGGAGCGTTACCGCTATGGGAAACACGACCCTCTCGGTCTTGGTGACCTCCCTGAGCTGGGCCATCTTCACAGCCCTCTCCTTGGGAGTGGTGAGGGCGCGCATGATGGGGGGCTGGATGAGGGGCACGAGGGCCATGTATGAGTACGCCGCTATGGCAATGGGGCCGAGCATTTCAGGCTTGAGCTTGGAGGTGAGGTAGATGGCCGTTGGGCCGTCCGCTCCCCCTATGATGCCTATGCTCGCCGCTGCCTTCAGGTCGAAACCCAGGTAGGTGGCGAGGATGAAGGGGATGAAAATACCGATCTGCGCGGCGGCTCCCAGGAGGAGGCTTGCCGGATTGGCTATCAATGGCCCGAAATCCGTCATGGCGCCTATGCCGAGGAAGATGAGGGGAGGATAGATCCCAAGCTTGACGCCCTGGTAGAGGTAGTAGATCAAACCCCCGGGCTGGCCGTCCACAGGCCCGTTCGTGATCCCGCTCATCGGCAGATTGGCCAAGAGCATGCCGAAGGCTATAGGCACGAGGAGGAGGGGCTCATACTTCCTGTAGATGCCCATGTAGAGAAGAACGCAACTCACTGCCAGCATCAGGGCCTGTCCCAGGCTGATGTTGGCGAATCCCGTGGACTGGATGAATGTGCTCAGGAAATCGCTCATGGGGCTCCTCCCCCTATTCT
>DATCUA010000167.1:0-3202 GCA_036567645.1 Rectinemataceae bacterium
GGGAGCCCAGGGAGCGAACTACCTGATCGTTTCAAGGGAACTTCGCGCGCATGACGCGGCCCTGGCCTCCATCCGCGCTTCGACCAGGCGCCGCATCCTCTTCATCCTCGCCAGAAAGCCGGAGACGGCTTACCCAGCTCCCGAGGCCGGGTCGGGAGCTTCCGCCCCAGGCGCGCTAGGCGCGGAAAGCTATGCCTATATCGGATTCGACGAGCTCTTCGAGCGGCCCGAGGATCTCCCCCCCTCGATGCGGGAGGGCGAGTCGTGATCACCCTCCTCGCCGCGGCTGGCGCGATGGAAGCGGCAAAAATGGAGCTGGCCGCTTCCTATCTCTGGCTCGTCTTCGGCAGATCCCCACCATACATGGCCATCGCCTTGGCTTCGATTTTCCCGCTCGCATTAGGAGCCTCCGTTCGCAGGAAAGGCGGGAAACGAGGCCTACGCCGCTGGGTTCCCTTCCTGGTCCAGTCGGCAGGCTTATGCGCCCTCGCGGCAGCGACCCTGCCCTGGGGTTCCGACACCCCGGGATTCGTCCTTTTCGCCTCCACCCTGGCCGCGGCCTGGCTGAGAGGCGCCTGGCTCGAGCATCGAATGGCAGCGGGCGGGGCGAGGGAATTCCTCTGCATCCGCTTCGACGAAGGCATGGTCCTCTTCCTCCTCGCCTTCATCTTTTCTTCCATCCTCGGAGCGCAGAACCCGGCCGCCAGGCCCCTTGGCTCTGCCTTCCTCTCCTTTTCCATCCTCGCCCTCGGCCTCGCCAAGCGCCTCGCCCCGCCCGCAGCGCGGCCCTCTGCCCAAACCGATACGAAGCCCCAAGGCTTCGCCCCCTCGAGCGAGGCTTCCCGCCTTTTCGGAACCGCGGCCGGCTTCGCTCTCGCGGCCCTGGGCTTGTTCAAGCTCATCCCCCTCTTCCAAGCTCCGGCCCGACGTACCGCCCAAGCCCTGGGCGAGGCGGGCCGAGGCTTCCTCGGCTTGGTCGAGTGCCTCATTCTCTGGCTCTTCAAGCCAGGCAGGGCGAGGATGGCTCGCGATCTGACTGAATCCGGCGCTCTCCGTCAGGGCCAAGAGCCCCTCGCCGCGGAGCAATCCGCCTCGCCCTTCTCCACCATCATGATGTATATCCTCCTAGGAGCGGCCGCCGCGGCCATCCTCGCCCTCCTGGCCTATCTCGTCTTCATCCTCGTCCGCTATCTCTCGGGAAGGACGGCGCCGAGCCCTGGAAGCGCAGAAGACTCCGGTTCCCTCCTCGCCCGCCTGGCCGCCTTCTTGAAGCGGCTATCCCTTGCCGTAAAAAAAGCCTGCGCACGGCTAGCACGCGCATTCTTCGGCCCCACGGCCGGGAAGAGCCCGGCTCGGATGGCCTTCTCCCGACTCCTCGCGTGCGGCAGGGCCGCAGGCACGCCCAGGAGGCCAACCGAGACCGCGAGGGAGTTCGGAACTCGGCTTTCGGAATGCTTCCCAGCCAAGGCCGCAAGCGTGGAGGTCGTTCGCGCGGCCTTTGAAGAAGAGCTGTACGGCGGCCGAGTGGCCGGATACGAAGGCGCTTCCGAAGCCTTAAAGAAAAAGTATGACGAATTGGAAAAGGCTAAGGCGGCGCTGGCGCCGATCCAGTTCTTCCTGGGCGCGGTTCTGGGAACGGCACGGCGAAAGGAGGTGAGCAAATGAAATACGTGAAGTCCGGTGAAGCAGCTCGGCTTCCGGGTTTGCGCGGGAGGCGGCGGGTACCGAGGGTCCAGAACCTCTGCCTGGCTCTCCTCCTCGTTATCTCTCTCGGAGCCAGGATCGGGGCTCAGGACGCGGGCAGCTCTCCCTCGGTTCCTTCTTCTTTCCTCGACTTCCCCGGCAAGACCTCCTACCACATGACGGCGGGCTGGGTTTCCACCGGCCTCCTCGCCGCCGCGGGGGCGCTGGGAGCCTGGCGCGCCCTGGATCTGATGAACCGAGGCCACGAGCTGAGAAACGATCTGGGTTTAGACGACGAGGACGACCCCGCCATCGCCCCGGCCCTGGGAAGCCTCTGGGCCGACGGACAGGCCTTGCGCTGGCTCCACGTGGGGTTGCTGGCGGCAGGCGAGACCCTCTACCTGGGCAACGCAGTCACCGGGCTCTCCATGAAAATACCCAAGGGAGAGCGCAGCCTGTCCTCCAACATCCACCTGGGAGCCTTCATCGCCCACGCGGGGCTCATGGCCGCCGAGCTGGTGCTCGGCTTCATGACGAGCGCAGCGCTCGAGAGCGGGGACCACGAAGCCCATATCGGCCTGGCTATCGCACATGCGGCGATAGGCGTCACCATCCCCCTGGTCATGGGCGGAGCCGGCCTTGCCGCCGTCCTGGATCTATCGGCCTTCGAGCGCTAGCGGACCGATCCCCCGGCGGCGGGGGCGAGGCGGCAGGCGGAAGCGCTGGCTCCGGGGAAGCCCCCTCAGGTCCCCAAAAAATCCCCGTACTGGGCCTCGTAGAGGGCCGCGTACGCCCCGCCCCGCTCGATCAGCTCTGCGTGCTTTCCTCTTTCCCTGATGCCCTCGTCGTCGATGTAGACGATCTCGTCCGCGTCCCTGATGGTTGACAGCCTGTGGGCTATGACCAGGGTGGTGCGCCCTCGCGATAGCTCCTCGAGGGATTTCTGGATCGCGTACTCGGTGGCCGAGTCCAGGGCGCTCGTAGCCTCGTCCAGGATGAGGATGGGCGGGTTCTTGAGGAAGATCCGAGCTATGCTCACCCTCTGCTTCTGCCCTCCGGACAGAAGGACGCCTCTCTCCCCCACCTGTGTGTCGTAGCCCTCGGGCAAAGAGGCGATGAAGTCGTGGATGTTCGCCCTGCGCGCGGCCTCCTCTATCTCTTCGTCCGTGGCCTCGAGCCTGCCGTAGCGTATGTTCTCCTTTATAGTGTCCGCGAAGAGGAAGACATCCTGCTGGACTATGCCGATTTTTTCTCGAAGCGAAGCGAGCTTTATATCTCTGATGTCGATTCCGTCGATGCGGATGGAACCTGCGTCTATCTCGTAGAAGCGCGGGATGAGCCTGCAGAGGGTTGTCTTGCCCCCGCCCGAAGGACCCACGAAGGCCACCTTGTTGCCCGCCCGGATCTCCAGATCCACATGCTGGAGGACCTTGACCTTGTCGTTGTAGGCGAAGGATACATCGTCGAACTCTATCCTCCCCTGCACGAGGGAAAGCTCCCGGGCTCCCGGCCTGTCGAC
>DATCUA010000168.1:0-1690 GCA_036567645.1 Rectinemataceae bacterium
CGGGAACCGCAGCGTCCATGGATCCGGCTACATCGCGTCCTGTATCCGAGAAGAGAGCCTCGGGATCGAAATTTTCCACAAAGTCGCGCTGTTCGGCAGTAAGGACGATGGGGCCATCCCTGAGGCTGGCGAAACCCAGAAGATCGCGAAGCGTATCGGCGTCGACGAGGGATATACGGGCCAGATCCTTGTTGCTCTGCTCGAAGCGCACGACACCCGCAACCTTCACTTCGCGTATGACCGTCCCCGCCGCATCCCCGAGCGCTGAAAGGATGATCCTGTCCCCTGTGCCGATCTTCCTTCCCGCAGAAGATGATAGGAGGGTTGCCGATGTCTCGGAGAGGATTATCGATCCATCCTGCCCTTTCGCAGGCCATTCGCCCTCTACCAGGCTCAGGTTACCCGAGAAAAACGATCGGTAGGAATCGAAGTCGACTCCGAAAGCCGACCCTTCTCCGATGACGTACTCGCCCAGGCCCAAAGCAACCGTGCCGGAAAGCATGGGAAGGAATGCTTGGACGCCCTCGGTTTCCTCGAGCCTGGCCGCGTATCGTCCAAAGTGGGCGATGTGGGGGAGGACTTCTTCGCCCCCAGCAGTATCGCCGAAGATGGTGGTGGGAAAGCTCGTAGGCCCAGTGATCATGAGATGCCCCGTGTAGCCTTCGACAAACATCTTCTCGATCCCTCGCACAGCAGTGTCTATGAGGGAGTTGCCCACGAAGAGCAGAGCGATGCCGGCGCCCATGATCGTGCCAAGGAGGAGGCTCTTGGCCTTGTGGAGGAATAGATTCCCCCAGGCCATCTTCAGGGCGACCATTTCAGCACGCCTCGCCCGGGGCCGCCCCGGCGGCCCTCCTATTCTCCACCACCTGTCCATCCTTGAGCCGTATGACATGGTCGGCTATGGCCACGATGCCGGGGTCGTGGGTCGAAAATATGAAGGTCGTACCGAACTCCCTGTTCATGCGCTTCATGAGCTCGAGGATGCTCTCGCCCGTGGCCGAGTCCAGGTTGGCCGTGGGCTCGTCCGCCAGGACGAGGGGAGGCCGCATCACGAGGGCCCGTGCAATGGCTACGCGCTGCCTCTGCCCTCCCGAAAGCTCGGCTGGCTTGTGCTTCTGCCTGTCAGCCAAGCCCACGCTCTCGATGAGATGATCCACCCATTCAGCGTATTCGGGCGATTTGGAGCGCTTCTTCGCCTCGCCCGACCAGGCGAGGCGGGCTGGAAGCTCCACGTTTTCCCTGATGTTGAGAATGGGTATGAGATTGAAGGTCTGGAAGATGAAGCCTAATCCAGTGTTGCGCAAAGCAGTCAGCTCGTCGTCGTCGAGCCTGTCTGTCCTCTTGCCCAGGACACTCACCGAACCCGAGCTGGCCGTGTCTACGCAGCCAATTAGATTGAGGACCGTGGTCTTGCCTGAGCCCGATGGGCCTGCTATGGAGATGAACTCGCCCCTGGCTATATCGAAGCTCACGTCCCTCAGGGCCTGGACCGTGGTCTGGCCCAGGGCGTAGGCTTTGGAGACCTTCTCCAGGCTGACGATGCTGTCATTCTCCCTTTTCACAGAATCCTCCGATTTATCCGATCGGGAGTATATGATGCCGCGGCTTTCCGCTTCTATAAAACGAGGATGAAACAAAATAACACGCCTGGTGTTTCGCCGTAGCGCCCGGGCTTGGTCGCGGATCG
>DATCUA010000169.1:0-6062 GCA_036567645.1 Rectinemataceae bacterium
CGGGGCTCGGCCTTGGCAGAAGCCCTAGAGACCGGTCGAAGCGCCTTGGGGGTGGATTCCGGCCTTGGCCTCGAGTCGGACTTGAGGCGTATTGCGAGCCTGCCCTCGTCCCTGAAGCCCGATACTCGCTTGGAGGCGTCCTGGCCCCTCGGCCGTGCCCGTTCTCGTGGTTTTTCTTCACCGTCCGGTTGAATCTTCGGAAGGGCGACCTTGTTCCCCGTCTTGTCCATGAACTTGAGAGCCGACTGGAAAGTCTTGAGGAATCCCTCCATGGATTCGCCGAAGACGACTATGGATCTTCGGTCGAAGCTCTCTCCCTCGCTCGGCTTGCTTTCGACGATGCTCAGGAATACATCGCCGTTCCTGTTCTGTTTGACATTGAAGAAATAGGTCCTTCCGTCGCACGCGTACCTAGCAGAGAAAAGCTCTCCCCGTATGCCCATACCCTGTCCTCCAGCCGATCCATCCTACACGCTTGTAGCCGACTTGAACAAGCCTGCGGCAACTTCGTCCGCCCTGCGCGCCATGGACGCGTGCCAATCGAGGAAATAGGCTTCGTCCGTGCTGTAGCCCCCCGCCACATCGGCCTGTATCCTGAAAACAGGTTCAGTTCCAGAGCCCCGCATCCAGAGGTGGGCGAGGGCTTCGCCTTCCTCGGAGTAGAAGACGATCCTCAGGCCTCCTTGGGAAACGAAGGGGGGCTCCAAGCCAATGGGGACTTCCTTGGCTCCGAGGGAGGCGAAGGCGGCGTAGGAGCTAATGCCGTAGCGCTTGCCCAGTTCGGATTTGCGCTCTTCCCAGTCCTCCTCGAATATTCTCGCGTAGGCTTCCTTGAGGGCTCCCTTATCGGTGGATCGAACGGTGAGTCCTGCTCGGGGCTCGAAGACGCTCGTGCTTGCCCAGGGGGGGAGTGTGGCTAGGATGTCATCCAGGTTGTAGTCCTCGGGAATTTCGGTTTCGCCCCGGGCTTCCATCCAGATTCTCCAGGGACTGGGACGGGCTTCGGCGTCGGGGAGCCGCAGGAGGCGAACGATGGCTCCTACCGTTGAGAGGGGATCGCGGACCCTGGATGGATGGACTATCGTCCCTCCATTCGATCCTTCACCAAGAATGCGGACTGTCCAGCCTTCCGCCCTCAGGGATTCGGCGAGGGCAACGACATTGGCCTCGCCCGTTTCCGCCCTGAATACCGAAGCGCCAAAGCGCCTGGCCAGCCATTCGATGCGCATGCTCGTAGCGTCGTTGACCACCACGGCTATTCTTCCCTGAACCCCCGCTCTCCGCATGCAGGAGAGTTCGGCCAGACAGGAGAGGAAGAACACTTCCTGGGCTTCCAGGGCCCTCGAGCTTCCGCGCGCCTCATCCCATACGACGAGGTTTCCCCTGTCCCCGTCGCAGTCGGGAGCGTATCCCAGGATGAAGCACTCGTCCTTGGCGTGAGCCTCGTCCAGGAGGCGCATGCAAGGCTCCAGAGAGGATCCTTCCGGCACGATCCTGCGCGAGAACTTCCCGGGTGTGTCGTTGCGTAGAATGACCCGTACTCCTATGCCTTCCAGGAAATCCCTATCGATCGAGAGGCAACGAGCAGATCCGTTGAGTTCGGCTACGATGCCGAGAGGCTTCCGCCCGCAGGCCTGGGCCAGCTCTTCGAGCATTTCGGCCTGGTCTTCCAGGTCCTCCTCGTCGGTCATGATGCGGAGGTTGAAGAGGGTATATGCCGATACCGCGCGACGTTTCCAGGCTCCGCACTCCCTGAAGCATGCCGCTACACTCTCCCTCGATGGCTCAGAGACCAGCTCGAGGGCATGGATAGGGGCGTCGGGCCGGGTGATCGCGGCTTTGAAGGAGGCTATCAGGCTTGTAGATTCAGCCGGTCCCAGGACTCCGCCTGATCCGAGGCCGAACTTTATTCCGTTGTGGCCAGGAGGATTATGGCTCGCCGATATGTACGCGAAGCCTCCGGCCCTCTCCTCGTCGGATCGGGGCTTGGCGGCGCAGGCTCCCGCGTAGGCCATGAGTTCGGGAGCGGCGATGATGAAGCAATACCGCGGCTCGATGCCCATGCCCAGGAGGACGCGGCAGAAGATGTCGGCTATGGCCGGGCCGGTCGGGCGGCTGTCTATGCCCACGATAGCCCGTGCGGGGAAACCCGCCTCGCGTTCGAGCAGGGCCTTTCCGAAAGCCTCGGCGGCCAATGCGGCCAGCGCCATGTCGGCAGGAGAAATTCGCGACGATAGCGAGTCTTCAGCCGATTTCGAGTCGCTCCAGGATGCGTAGGCGTCGCCGGGCCCGGGGAAGGCGAACACCTTTCTCCAGCCCGAAGCCGAGAGAATGAATTCCTTTGCCGCCTCGGCGATCTGCGCGGACGAGGGCAGATCGGCCATGCCGAAGGGGAGCCTGTCCGGATCTCCTATGTCGAGACCGGTAGAGGGATTGTAGATGACAGACACGAGGTCTCCTTTCGCCGTTGGCGAGGGCGATTTACAAAAAGTATAGCCGAGACTCCCGGCCATGTCACCGAGAGCCAGGCGTCTGATCGCAACCGCCCGGCGCTCCGGGGCGGGCCTTTACTGGAACCTCGGCTCGAACCTATAGTGATACCCACGCATGAGACTGTTGAGCGCCCTCTTCTGGCTCCTGAAAGGAGTCCGGGTCTACGCCCTCGTGGGCTCCACGGGAACGGGCAAGAGCTTTCGAGCCAAGCTCGTCGCCCAGAAATACGGCATCGAGATGATCATAGACGACGGCCTCCTCATTTCCGGCGACCAGCTGATCGCGGGCAAGTCGGCCAAGAAGGAGTCCCTCTACCTCGGAGCCGTCAAGACCGCCCTCTTCCACGAAAAAGCCCACAGGGACGAGGTGGTGAAAGCCCTCCAGCGCTCCAAGTTCCGCAAGCTTCTGGTCATCGGCACGAGCGAGAAGATGGCCCAGCGGATCTGCGAGCGCCTCCAGCTTCCTCAGCCCTTCAAAGTGATCAAAATCGAGGACATAGCCACCAAGGAAGAGATAGAGAAAGCGATGCAGTCCAGGCAGATCGAGGGCAAGCACGTCATTCCCATCCCCGCCTTGGAGATACGCAAGCACTATCCATCCATCTTCTACGATTCGGTCAGGGTCTTCCTCAAGCGGAGCTTCGGGGCAGGCGCGTCCCTGCCCAAGATATACGAAAAGGCCGTCGTCCGGCCCGAGTATACGAAGCGGGGAAGAGTCGCCATCTCCGAAGCCGCCCTCTCGCAGATGGTTGTCCATTGCGTGGACGAATACGACCCCGGCATCAAGGTAAAGCGCCTGGCAATCAGGGAGGACAGCCAAGGCTATCGAATAACTCTTGTCCTGGAAGTGCCTTTCGGCACCAAGCTCGCCTCCAATGCCCATGCTCTCCAGGAATACGTGGTCGATTCAATAGAGCGATTCACAGGCATACTCGTGGCGGAAGTGAATATCGTCATAGACAGGCTCACCACGAAGGCCAAGACCTGAGAACATCGCGCTTGCGGCTTCGAATTGGCGTATTGACTGCTCGCGACGAAGCGTATAGTATAGCCACCGTTGCGCGGCGGAGTAGCCTCGCCCCGCGCTAGCCGCATCCAAGGAGATCAGTCGTGCCCTGTGGAAGAAAGCGAAAGCTCAAGAAGATAGCGACGCACAAGCGCAAGAAGAAGAGAAGACTCAACAGGCACAAGACCAGAGTGTCCTGAAGCGCGGGCTATCCTCAGGAAAGACCACCCAAGGGGTGGTCTTTTTTTATTCATAGCGATTTGACAGCGCTGGCTAGCGAAAGTACTTTCTTAGCAGTCATCCAAGCTGGGCAGGTGCGCAGCCGCGCAGACCGTCCCGGCGGATGCCCAAGGAGAACGAGCTTGAAAGTCCAGCCCAATCCCAGAAAGCCGCTCATGTACTACTACGGCGTCGTCATGCTCGTGGTCTTCATCCTGAACGCCTATCTCATGCCTTCTCTGATGCAGAAGACCATTGTCCAGACCGACTATCGGAGCTTCCTGACGCTCATCGAACAAGGCAAGGTGAAGAAGGTCCAGATGGAGACCGATAGGATAAGCTTCATAGCCTCGGGCCCGGAGGGCAAAGACATCTACTACATGACAGGAAGAGTGGAAGACCCTTCCCTGGTCGAGAGGCTCTACGCTTCGGGAGCGGAGTTCGGCCAGGCCATACCGAAACAGAACTCGCCCCTTGTTTCCATTCTCAACTGGGTTCTCCCTATAGCCCTTTTCGTAGGATTGGGACAGCTTTTCCAGTCGAGGATGGGCGGCAGGCTAGGAGGCATGGGCAACGCCATGGCTTTCGGCAACTCGAAGGCCAAAATCTATGTGGAAGCCCAGACAGGCAAGTCGTTCGCCGACGTGGCGGGCCAGGACGAGGCCAAAGAAGCTCTGAAAGAGATTGTAGACTTCCTCCACCAGCCCGAAAAGTATAAGGAAATTGGCGCCCTAGTGCCCAAGGGCGCCTTGCTCGTCGGTCCCCCGGGCACGGGCAAGACACTCTTGGCCAAGGCGGTGGCAGGCGAGTCCAAGGTGCCCTTCTTTTCCATTTCCGGATCGGAGTTCGTGGAGATGTTCGTGGGCATGGGGGCGGCCAGAGTGCGAGACCTCTTCAAGCAAGCCAAAGAGAAGGCTCCCTGCATCGTCTTCATAGACGAGATAGACACCATAGGCAAGTCGCGCAACTCGGGGGCTTTCGGCGGCAACGACGAGAGGGAACAGACCCTGAACCAGCTCCTCTCGGAGATGTACGGTTTCGAAGCCGAGGACAAGGGCGTGGTGATCCTGGCGGCTACCAACAGGCCCGAAACTCTGGATAAGGCCCTCTTGCGGCCGGGTCGCTTCGATAGGCGCATACCAGTAGAACTTCCCGACCTGGCTGGAAGGCAGGCCATACTCGAGGTCCACGCCAAGAAAGTGAAGCTCGGGGAAGGGGTGGATTTCAACGCCATAGCCAGGGCTACCTCGGGCGCGTCGGGGGCAGATCTGGCCAACATCATCAACGAGGCAGCTCTGCGCGCAGTCAAGATGGGGCGAAAGGAGATACTCCAGGCCGACCTCGAGGAGTCGGTGGAGGTGGTGATAGCCGGCTACCAGCGCAAGAACGCAGTGATCTCGGACAAGGACAAGCGGATCATAGCCTACCACGAGATAGGGCACGCCTTGGTGGCGGCTATGCAGAAGGATTCGGCGCCGGTGCACAAGATAACGATCGTGCCTCGCACCTCGGGAGCCCTGGGCTATACCATGCAGGTGGACGAAACCGAACGCATACTCCTCTCCAAGGAACAAGCCCAGGGCAAGATCGCCGTCCTCATGGGAGGCAGGGCGGCCGAGGAAATCGTCTTCGGTTCGATCACTTCGGGAGCGTCCAACGACATCGAGCAGGCCACGAGGCTGGCGAGAGCCATGGTGACTCGCTTCGGAATGAGCGAGGCCTTTGGCATGATGGCCCTGGAGACCGTCAACAATCCCTACCTGGGAGGGGATACCACCCTTACCGTGTCGCCCGAGACCGCCGCCCGGGTGGACGAAGAAATCCTCAAGATCATCAATGCCTCCTACTCGAAGGCCAAGGAGATACTCCAGGCCAACCGCCAGACCCTGGACGAACTCACGGAGTGCCTGCTCAAGAAGGAAACCCTCACCGGGGAGGAATTCATGGCCGTCCTCAAGAAGGAGAAGGAGTGCGCGATCTGCTGACCTCCTATCGAGCGCAGGGAGGACCGGACGCAGGATCCAGTCGGAACGGGGTCATTGGCAAGATGTTTCAATAAATGAAACGAGTTTTCATTTTTTGTAAAAATACCTCTTGCCAAGCCATCGAAGGGTGATATACTCGACCATATACAACCCCAAGGAAGGATTCGATGGCTTACTGTGTTCTCGTCGTCAATCCCGGCTCCACATCGACGAAACTCGCGGTCTTCGAAGGCGACAAGCGCCTTTTCGATCGCTCCTTGAGCCATTCGGCCGAGGACCTAGCAGGGTTCAAGACCATAGCCTCCCAGTACGAATTCAGGCGCAAAGCGCTCATGAAGGCCCTCGAGGAAGAGAACTTCG
>DATCUA010000170.1:0-1601 GCA_036567645.1 Rectinemataceae bacterium
GATTGGGCTGATGAGCCCCTTTGAAATACTGATGATGATCTGCTTCGGCGCGGCCTGGCCCTTTTCGATCTATCGGTCGTGGACATCGGGCAAGACTGGGGGAAAGAGCGTGGGCTTCCTCTTCGTCGTCCTCGCGGGCTACGCCGCAGGGATAGCGAACAAGCTTCTCTACCGCTACGACAACGTGATTTTCCTCTACATACTGAACATGGCCATGGTGGGGACTGACACGATCCTCTGGTTCAGAAACCGCCGCCGGGAGAAGGAAGCGGCGCGGACTGAGGCCCAGGCTCACGGGGCTAGTCGGGCTTGAGCCCTGGCTTGAGCCCTGTCTTTAGGCTGAGTTCTTGGCCGCAGGCTCGGCACAGACCCGCGGCATAGAGGGTATGGCTTCGGATTTCCACCCCTAGCGAAGCCTCAATCTCCTTGAACAGGGGTTCGACCCTGCACGCCCCGAGATCGACGAACTCATGGCAGCGCTCGCAATGCAACCAATGCCTGTGCTCCTGGCTCCGGGCGACGTAGTACCGCTCCGTCCCCCTGATGTCGCAGCGAAGGACGAAGGAGTCGGCCCAGCCCGCATCCTCCAGGAAATGCAGGGCTCGATAGACAGTGGCCTGGTCGCATGTCGAGGCGAGCCTTTTTCCGAGATCGAGGGCGGAGGCGGGGCCTCCGGACTGGAGGGCGGCCAGGACGGCTTTTCGGGCTTTGGTCAGCGCGTACGCCATGCCGATCTTCCTAGGCCTTGACCCTGCGCCTCAGGGAGATGGCAGATACCGTTAGATAGGCGGCCCCCGCCACGAGGACGATGACGGCGCCGGAAGGCAAATCCAGGCTCCAGGAGATTATGAGGCCGGCGAAGATGTAGGCCAGGGCGAAGAGGCTTGCCGAGACCATCATGCCTCCGAGGCTGCGCGAGATATAGCCGGCTGTTCCAGAGGGCAGAGTGAGCATGGCTATAACCATGACGATGCCGACGAAGGTCTGGACGAGGACTACTGAAATGGCGGTGACACCGAGGAGGGCGAGGAAGAGGATCTCGGTGTTCACGCCTCTGGTGCGGGCGAACTCCTCGTCGAAGGCTGATGCTTCGATCTGAGGGTAGAATCGCCAGGCCAGGCCAATGACGAGGATGTCGAGAAGGCCGAGGAGGAGGAGGTCCATCTCGGAGACGAGGAGTATGTTGCCGAAGAGGTAGCTCATGGGATCGGAGTAGCCAGGGGTCTTGGCGATGAAGACTATGCCTATACTCATCCCTATGGCCCAGAGGGCGTTGATGACCGTGTCCTCCCTCTGCTTGGCCTTGAGGGAGACCAGCCCGATGAGGGCGGCCGAAACGAGGGCGAAGACGAGGGCGCCCGCGAGGGGAGGAAAGCCTGGCAGGATCTTCCGGGCCGAGAGGAAGAGCGATAGGCCGATTCCCCCGAGCACGGCGTGGGAAATGGCGCCGGCGAGTCCGGCTATGCGCTTGACGGTGACGACCGAGCCCAGGGTGCCGAAGAGGATGGACGAGAGAATGCCCGCGAAAAGCGCGTTCCGGACGAAGGGCATGGAGGGGTCGAGGAGGGCCTGGAAAAAGCTCATACTCCTCTCCCCTCTGC
>DATCUA010000171.1:0-2164 GCA_036567645.1 Rectinemataceae bacterium
CGCATTTTTCCCCCTTGATGGCGGCGCGGAACTCGAGGGCGCCACCCGTCCTGCCGGGGTTGAGGACTACCACCTGCCCATCGTGGAGGAATGGCGCCATCGCTGATGCGAGAGATGAATGGGCAGTGGATGGGGTGACAACCATGACGACATCGGCTCCTTCGACCGCTTCCCGAATGGACGAGGTGGCTAGACGCAGGGGCCCGAAACCCTCGACGGCGCCCTCCAGCTCCACCCCCTTGTACCAGCGCGCGGCGTTGAGATGCGCATCGGTGCGGTTAAAAAGCCTCACTTCGAAGCCCATGAGGCCGAGGTGGCCCGCCATCGCCAAGCCTCCGTTTCCCGCACCTGCTACGCACCAGATCGCCCTCTTCCCCGCAGCCTGGACTTGTTTGAGGCGTTCGCCCACCAGCTTCCAGCCTGGATCGCCCGCTCTTGCTTCCTTATCCATCCTTTCTTCCTTTCCTTCCTCTCGCCAGGTTGGACGTAAGGATTTCTATCCTGTCGGCTACGGAGAGGACTTTGCCTTCAGGATCGACCGCTATTACCCGCCCGTCCACGAGATGCGTAGGTATGAGGGCGGATTCGAACTCTTCTCGGCAGTTAGTAAGCCCAGGAAGGGCGAAGGCTCCCGATGCGAGCATGGTGTAGAGCCCTGATGGGGAGTAGGTGTTCGGGATCAGGTTCTCAAGAGCCTTGATCATGGCTTTTGCATCAGAGTAGAGCGATGTCTCGCGCGCCGCGGCTTCTGTCGAAAAAGCCATGTCCTCAACTTCCCCACTGGCGCGCATCCTCCTGTACTCGCCGAGAGCGTATCGAGTGATCTTCACGCTCTCCTCTATCACGTCTGGATCGGCCAGCCTTGAGCCTTCGGAATAGCCGACTACATGGATGATCTGGGGGCTCGAAGGGTCTTTCGGCTCGATATCGTCCATCAGGGCTGTGACTGCCGCGAGCTGGACCTTGGCCTTGAAGGGGTCGGGGGAGAAGTAGTCGAGGCCGCCTCGGGGCTGGAGGTAGACTTTGAACGAAGGATCCTCGAGTTCGCGCACGAGCCTCAGGAGCGCCCTCGCCTTTGCGAGATCCTGTACGCCCCATGTAGATTTGGGAGTGTTGAGCATAGTCTGGAGCACGAGGGTCCTGATGCCCTGGATCTTAGCGACTTTGGCAGCCACGAAACCCGATACCACATAGCCGAGGTCGTCCGAACCCCTGAAGGCGAAGTGGTGGGGAACGTTGGGTTCGAAGGGCTTGCCAGAGGAAGCTATCCAGCGTAGCGCCTGGAAGTGCTCTTCGAGATTCGCCTGCACGGAATTCGGACCCCTGCCGTCTAGGACGCAAAACCACCAAAGCGACAGGGCGTGCCAGGCAATATCGATGGTCGATTCCAGCATCTTCGCCATGGCTGGCACATTCCTGGATCCGGAGTAGCTCCTAACAAACATTGGCCTGGAAGCCTCCCAAATCGAGACGAATTCCTCAGGACTTGCCAACGGCACCCCTCCGCCGTCAGGCTTGCCTTCCCAGGCTTCGCCGAAATTCGACTGAGAGAGCTGGGATGTTCCTATGGAGAGCACGTCGAGGTATCCCCCCGAAGCGAGGCTTCTCGCCCAGTCCTTGAAGAGCCTGACCGCCTCAAGCCTGTCGGCCAAGTAGGGCCCGGCATGGGCCCGCATGAGGGGAGGCAGGCCGCGCTGAATACCGTGCGAGATCCTGTCTTGAAGCCTTTCTCCTCTCTTCCCGAAGCCAGGGCTCGAGGAGCGGTCGACCGGACGCACCTTCCGATATTCCCCGCTCTTCACAACCATCTCTCCGAACGCGATCCGCGCAGCGTCGTACTTGATGCCGCTTAAGAATTCTGGAGGAAGGATCTCGGCTGGAATACCGAGCTTTTCGACCGTTTCCTGCGGAGTCTCGTCTCCGGAGAAGAAGCCGGCCAGTTCGGGATGGCGCTTCGAAAGCTCAGCGCAGGAATCGGGAAGGCCGGCAAAGAATAATGCCCGTATTCTGCCTCCCTGGGCGAAGAGAAGATTCTCCCTCCTGAGGAAGCCGTACAGGATTTCAAAGAGCCTGAGCGCATCGGCTGTGTCTAGCCTATAGCTGAATCCCAGGACAGAAATCCTCTTGTTCACGAGCCAGGACCTGAGAATCGCCCCCCCCTCCC
>DATCUA010000172.1:0-8367 GCA_036567645.1 Rectinemataceae bacterium
TATACCAAGAAGCCCGACCTGGAGTATTTTCTTCGGCGGCTGACCGGAATAGTATACATCCACGCTCAGGAATTCGCTCCGAGTGAGGAGCTCTTCCAGGCCTACAAGAAGAGGGGCGGATCCTGGGACGAGTTCAAAGCCGCGTACCGGAGTCTCCTGGTATCCCGGGGGCTCCCCGGCGACTGGACCCTGGAACGGCTGGACAGGGCTTGCCTTCTATGCAGCGAGCCCGAGCCCGAGAGCTGCCACAGGAGCATAGCCGCCTCGTACCTGGCGGCCGCCTTCCCCGGCCTGGATATCGAGCACCTCTAAGCTCGATACAAGGAGGACGCAAACTATCATGATCTTGGCCTTGGTCCTTTTCGCCCTCACTTATGTCGCCCTTCTCGTTATGCCTAGATTCCGGGCCTATATCGCCCTGGCTTCAGCTGCCCTCTTCGTCATCCTCGGCATTCTGCCGCTCGGCAAGGTCCTGGGAGCCGTGGACTGGAATGTCATACTGATGATCACCGGCACCATGGGAGTGGTCTCGCTCTTCATCAACTCCAAGATGCCCTCCCTCCTGGCCGACCTCATCATAGACAAGATGCCCAACGTGAAGTGGGCGGTGATATCCCTTGCCCTCTTCGCCGGTGTGATTTCAGCCTTCGTCGACAACGTGGCGACCGTGCTGATGGTGGCTCCCGTCGCCGTCACCATCTCGCGCAAGCTCAAGATCTCGCCGGTGAACGCCATCATCGCCATCGCCATATCATCCAACCTCCAGGGCGCGGCCACTCTCGTGGGCGACACCACCTCCATACTCCTCGGCGGCCACGCCGGAATGAACTTCCTGGATTTCTTCGTCTACCGCGGCAAGCCGGGCATGTTCTGGGTAGTCCAGATTGGAGCACTCGTGTCGGCCATCGTCCTGCTCGTCTTGTTCCGCAAGGACAAGGACCCCGTGGACGCCGAGGAGAAGACGGTCGTAGAGGACTATGTGCCCACCGCCCTCATGTTGGGCACCGTCATCCTCCTCATCATCGCTTCCCTCCTGCCCAAGGATTGGATGGCGCCCTGGGTCGCGAAGCACATCAACGGCCTCATCTGCATGGGCGTCATGGCCGCGGGTTTCATCCACAACATCGTCAAGGAGAAGAGCGTCAGGATCGTCCTCGAGATCGTGAAAGAGATCGACTATTTCACCCTCCTTCTGCTTGCCGGGCTTTTCGTGGTGATAGCCGGCATCACCGAGGCTGGCGTGGTGGAGGCTATAAGCGGCCTCTTCGTCAAGATAAGCGGCAACAACCTCTTCATCATCTATAGCCTCCTCGTATGGGTGTCCGTCCTCCTCTCCGCCTTTATAGACAACATCCCTTACGTGGCCACCATGCTCCCTGTGGCCGGGGGGATAGCCGCGCACCTGGGGGCCGATCCCAGTCTCCTCTACTTCGGCCTCATGGTGGGAGCCACCCTGGGAGGGAACCTCACCCCCATCGGCGCCTCGGCCAATATCGCGGGCCTGGGCATCCTGCGCAAGGAAGGATACGAGGTGAAAGCTCCGTATTTCATGAAGATATCCGTGCCCTTCACCCTCGCGGCGGTAACGACGGGCTACATTCTCGTGTGGCTCATCTGGACATGATCTGAGCGTGAATAGGAGGTCGAAAGCGGGATGGGATCCGATTTGAAAACCGGGGCGGGCGGCGAGTCTAAGACGAGGCCGGCAATCGGACCCAACCGCGAGAGGCGCCAGCTCGCCGGTTACCTTTTCGCCATGGGGGCTATAGTCTTCTGGTCGGGCAACCTCAACCTCGCCCGGGCCCTCAACAAAAGCATCAGCCCCCTGGCCTTGGCTTTTTTCCGCTGGAGCATCGCTTCCCTGGCCATCCTGCCCTTTGCAGCGCGCAGCCTCGAGGCGGAGCGCGAGGCCATCAGGCGCAACCTGCCCTACATCGCCCTCACCGCCGCCCTGGGCGTGTCCCTCTTCAACACCCTCGTCTATTATGCGGGCCGCAGCACGACGGCCCTCAACCTCTCCCTCATCTCCATAACCTTTCCCATATTCATCCTCATCTTCTATCGCCTGCTCCATGGGGAGAGAATCACCCTGAGAAAGGCGGCAGGAATAGCCATGGTGGCCCTGGGCGTGATCTACCTCGTCACGGGCGGCAGACCCGGCAGACTCCTGAGCATGCGATTCTCCGCGGGTGATGCCATCATGTTGGGAGCGGCGTTCACTTTCGCCCTCTACAGTATGCTCCTCAAGCGCAGGCCGGAAGGCCTGAGCCTCTGGAGCCTCCAGGCATCCACCTTCATCATCGGTGCCGCCTTCCTCCTTCCCTTTTTCCTGGCCGTCCCGGGAACCTTGGAAGGGTTCAAGCTGAGCCCTGGCCTAGGCGCCGCCCTCCTCTATGTGGGGATAGCCGCCTCGCTAGGCGCATTCGTCATGTGGAACAAGGCTGTGGAGATCCTGGGGCCAGTGAAGGCCGGGATGATATACTACAGCCTCCCGCTCGTGAGCGGCCTGGTGGCCGCGGTTTTCCTGGGCGAAGAGGTGGGCTGGATCCATGTGCTGAGCGCCGCCTTGATTGTACCCGGGATACTGGTTGCGAATTCTAGTTCGCGGGATGGGCGGACGCGCCGGGGGCGCGCGAGGAGAGAAGGATGAGGTTCGGGACGATCGAGACTCGGGCGCCGAGGTTGAAGCCAAGCCTTGCGGCCTTTCTGGCCTGCGCCACGATCTTCGTGACGCTTGTCCTGGGCTCCTGCGCCTCTTCCAAGGCGAACGAGGGAGCCAGCGTCGTCTCGGCGCCTAGCGCCCTGGCCGGATCGAGACCCTCGATTCTTGCGGAGATCGAGCCAGCCAAGGATTCGGGCAGGGTGCTCGTGGTCTACTTCAGCCAGGGCGAAGCGACACGCTGGGTGGCCGAGGATCTGGCCGAGATCTTCGGGGCGGACGTAGAAGAAGTGGTGGAAAAGCGCGAGAGGGCAAAGAACTTTCTGGGCTTCATGACCTCGGGCTTCCAATCCACCTTCGGGATAGCTAGCCGGATCGAGAAGCCGGCCAAGGATCCCGCCGCCTACGATACCGTTTTCGTCTTGAGCCCCATCTGGTCCTGGAACCTCGCCCCGCCCATGCGATCCTGGCTCGAGGCCACCAGGGGCAAGCTTCCGAAATGCGCCTTCCTCACCGTGTCGGGGGACACAAAACCGGACAAAGTAGTTGGGATCATGGCCAAGGTTTCGGCAAGCGAGCCAGCCGCCATCGCAGGCTTTACCGAACGCGACTTCAAGCCCGAGAACAGGGCCTCCTATATCGAAAAGCTGAAAGTGGTCATGGAGGCGCTCCGGTGAATGAACAAAGGAGCGGCGGGCAGGTGGACAACCCGCCGACTGGACTGGAAAAGCTGAACGCGGAATCCATCAGGCGCCTCTGGTCCAAAACCTACAACACCGAGGGCAAGCCCGATTGGTCCCACATCTATCCCTACTACCGCCCCGATGTCGTCTTCCAGGATTCCATCCAGCGAATCGAGGGCATAGGCGAATTCATAGCCCTCTGCGATCGCCTCACCGCGCGTTGCAAGGAACTCAAGATGGACATCCTCTCGGTAGCCCATTCCGGATCGGTCATCCACATGGAATGGATCATGACCATGATGTTCGACAAGTTCCCCAGCACGCCCATATACGGGGCCACGGTCCTGCGCCTCCACGAGGACGGCCGCATAGCCAGCCAGCGCGACTACTACGACCTCTGGGGCGATATTTTCAACGGAATTCCCTGGTTCAAGAAACCGTATCGAAACTTCATGAAAAAGCGATTCGGGTGAGAAAGATTCCTGGCCGGCCGGAATTTGGATCGAACTGATGCAGAGAGGAGGGAGGGATATGAGCCTGAACCTTGAAATGATCCGCGAAGCCGCGATTCGCATCCGGCCCTACATCCACAGGACGCCCGTCCTCACCTGCAGGAGTGTCGACGAGAAGGTCGGGGCGAAGGTCTTTTTCAAGTGCGAAAACTTCCAGAAGGTGGGAGCCTTCAAGTTCAGGGGAGCCTGCAACGCCGTTTTCTCCCTGAGCGAGGAAGAAGCCGCCAGGGGCGTTGCGACCCACTCCTCGGGCAATCACGCCCAGGCTCTGGCCCTCGCGGCGCGCATGCGGGGAATCCCAGCCTATATCGTCATGCCGCGCACCGCGCCCTCGGTGAAAAAAGCGGGAGTCCTGGGCTACGGCGGCCAGATCACCCTCTGCGAACCCACTCTTGCCGCGCGCGAGGCGGCCCTGGCCGATGTGGTTGCGCGCGCCGGTGCCGAGGTAGTCCATCCCTACAACGACGAGCGCGTGATGGCGGGCCAGGGCACGGCTGTGATGGAACTGCTCGAAGAAGTTCCCGACCTCGACATAGTGATGACGCCCGTGGGCGGAGGGGGCTTGCTGAGCGGCACGGCCGTGGCCGCCACTGAGCTGAAGCCCGGAATACGCGTCATAGCCGGGGAGCCGGAGGGAGCCGACGACGCTTTCAGATCCCTCGCGCTCGGCTCGATCCAGCCATCCATCAACCCCAAGACCATAGCCGACGGACTCCTCACATCCCTCGGAACCCTGACATTTCCTATCATCAGAGAGAGGGTGGAGCGCATAGTGACGGTGAGCGATCCGGGAATAATCGAGACGATGAAATACCTCTGGGAGAGGATGAAGATAATCGTCGAGCCCTCAGCCGTCGTGCCTGCCGCCGTCCTCTGGGAAAAGAAGATCGACTTGGGCGGCCTGAAGATAGGCATCATCCTTTCGGGCGGGAACGTCGATCTGGGAAATGTGCCGTGGATGGCTCCCACAGGGCCACAGGCCGCCCCCCCGCGAGCCTGACCTCCACATCGATGCCGTAGGTCCGGGTCAAGTCCTTGGAGGTAAAGAGATCTTCCAAGCGCCCCGACCCCAGGAGCCTGCCGTTCCTCATGAGGAAGAGCCTATCTGCCGCCGTGGCCGCTACCTCGGGCTCGTGAGTGCTGAGGAGGATAGTCGTCCCGCCTCTCGCCAGTTCCTCCACGATGCCAATCACCCGGGCCTTGTTCGCGAGATCGAGATGGGATGTGGGCTCGTCCAAGAGGAGAATGCGCGGCTCCTGGGCGAGGGCTCGGGCTATGGACGCCAGCTGGCGCTCCCCCCCGCTGAGGGAATTGACCTCCCGTTCCGAAAGATCCTGGATGCCGACACGCTCCAGTGCGGCGCGCGCAGCTTCGATATCGAGGCGGCCGGGGGATCGCAGGGGAGGCAGGAAGGGAGCCCTCCCGAGGAGGGCGTAGTCCAGGACTGTGAATTGGAAGGGTATGCGCTCGCTCTGGGGCACGAGGGCCAGGGTGCGGCCGAGCGCGCGCCGCGAGAGCTGGCCGATCGGAACCCCGTCCACGAGGACGCGGCCCTCCAGGGGCTTGAGCCAGCCCAAGGCCAGGTGGAGCAGGGTGGTCTTGCCCGCTCCGTTGGGGCCGAGGATGGCCGTAACCTCGCCCGGCTCCACTCGGGCATCCACATCTCGAAGCGCATCGGCTCCACCCGCGTAGCGGTAGCGCAGAGCTTCGAACGAAAGGCAGGCCGCGCTCATCGCTCCACCTTCGAGCCGCGGGCGTTCATCAGCGCCATGAAGACGATGGCTCCCAGGAAGGAACTGATTATGCCCAAGGGGATCTCTCCCGGCAGGGCGGCGCGGGCTATGTCGTCGCAGGCGAGGGTGAAGATGGCGCCGAGGAGAAGCGATCCGGGCAAGGAGCGTTGCGCGTCGCCCCCGTAGAGCCTGCGGGATATCTGGGGCACGATGAGCCCAACCCAGCCCACGATGCCGGATATCGAGACTGCCGAAGCCACCGCCGCGACTGCGGCGACGAGGACGATCCCGCGCTCCCGGCTGGGCGCGGCTCCGAGAGAAAAGGCGGTGGCGTCCTCCAGCGAAAGGACGTTGAGCCTCCAACGCATGGCCATCATGATCGCGAGCGAGGCGGCGACGATTGGGGCAATGGAGAGGGTCTGCTTCCACGTGGCGCCAGAAAGGCCGCCGAGGAGCCAGAAAGTGATCTCGGGAAGCTGGCGAAGCGGATCGGCGACCAGTTTGAGGACACCCACGCCTGAGGAGAAGAGCGCTGAGACCGCGATGCCCGCCAAGACCAGCCTGAGCACCCAACCCCCGTAGCGCGAGCGCCTCGCCACCGCGTAAGAAGAGCTCAGCCCTGCGAAGGCGAAAACCCCGGCGAGCAGTTGGACGATAGGCGATCCTCCGCCGGCGATGATTATGCCCAAAGAGGCACCGAAAGCGGCTCCCTGGGATACGCCCAGGATTCCCGGATCTGCCAAGGGGTTGCCGAAGAGCATCTGGAAGCAGAAACCCGAAGCGCCGAGGCTTGCTCCGAGCATGATAGCCGCCACGATACGCGGGGCGCGGACGTTGCGCAGGAGAAGGATACCCATGCTGTCGCCTGCGAGGCGCCAGGGCGATGATAGGGGAGCCGCCGGATAACGGCCGACGAGGAATGAAAAGACCGCCAGCCCAGCCAGGGCGATCGCTGCCCAGAGGAGCGAGGGAGCCTTCTTCATCGGATTCAGCGCAGTCCTGCCGGAAGCTTGGGCGCCACGAGCCGATCGAAATCGGCTTCGCCCATGGTGTAGAAGTCGCGGTAGAAGGCGCGCGCCTCGGCTCGAAGATCCAGGTCGGCGAAAATGCTTGGGTGCAGGTTTTTAGCCACCCAGGCCAAGCCCAGTGGCCATCGCGCGTCCGGCTGATCCCAGCTGTAGTAGTCTCCGGGAAAGGGCACGATGCCGCCATTCCTGGCTGCCCTGAGGGCAGACCACTGGGGATCGGCTTTCAGGCGCTGAACCGCGGCGGCGGGATCCGCGGCATAAGAAATGATGAAAACCTTGTCCGGATCCCACGCAGCCACGTGTTCGATCGATACTTTGGTCCAGCCCTGTCCGAGCTTGGCGCCCTTCCAGGCAGGAATCCCTCCGCCAAAGGTCACCAATGTCGTCTGTATCCATTCGAGGGGCGGTACGCTGAAGGCTACAGTCCCGCCCAGGTCGGTGTAGTAGAGCATGAGGACTTTTGGCTTTTTCGCTTCTGCGAGGCCAGAAATCACCTTGGTAATCCGTTCCGTTCTCCCTCTGTAGAGGGCTACGAGCTCGCGCGCTCTCGCCTCGTCGCGGAATAGGGCGCCCAGGATCCCTAGGTCCCGCTCGTACTGCTCCGGGGTTTCGAGATCCAGGTAGACTACAGGAATGCCAAGGGATTCTATGGATTTGCCCAGGCCCGAGACGAGGGAACTCTTGAGCACCACGGCATCCGGCTTGGCCGCCGCGATCTGTTCCGGGCCGGCCTGGTTGTCCAAGGAAAGCTTGGAAGCGAAGCCGGGGTCGAAATCGGCGGCGAAGCTATGCGTTCCCTGATAGGTGTTGCCGAGGGCAACTATGCGCTCAGATACCCCGGGAAAGAGGTATGCCGCGTCCGCGAGCATGATAGCGGCCTTGCCGGTGAGGACTATCCGCGTCGGCGCCTTGGCGAAGCTCACTCTGCGACCCAAGGCGTCGACGAGGCTGAAGGGGCCGTTCGCTTGCGCGCCAGGCACAGGTCCACCCGCCGCGGCGAACAATGCCGCGAAACACGCGATAGCGAGGCCAGCGTTCCCGAGCCCCGCCCTCGCCCTGCGAATACGGATCATGGAATCCCCCTATCATGGAATGCAGGCGTCGAGCCACTCGATCGCGGCCCTGGCCTCGGAGCGCCTGAACTCGAGCACGAGCCGACGGAATTCATCGTTGGCCGCGGCCGCTTCGGATATGCCTCGCTCCAAGGCGGCTATCCGCGAGGCGAGAGCGGCTTTCTGGAGAGAAACTGCCTGCTCGAGCCCGCCCTGTCCCTCCATCCCCTCACGTTCCCCCGGCCCGAGCCGGCGGAAAAAATACAGCCTCGCCAGGAACTCTAGCCTGATGTCGCGCACGCTCTCCGAGGTTCCGCCTAGCCAGGCGAGGAAGGCGACCCTTCCCGCTTCCGTTATCCGATGCACTCTCCGGTCGGGCGCCCGTTCGGCTTCGGCCACTTCTACCTCGACCAGGCCTTCTTCCTCGGCCCGCTTGAGCCTCGCGTACAGGCTAGCCCGACCCACGCGCCACACCTGGCCCAGATCCCTCTCGAACTCCTTGAATAGCTCATACGGATGCGCAGGCCCGAGCATGAGAAAACCCAGGATCACGGGCTGGGGCGAAGGGGCATAGTCTTTCGGCATGGCTTTTCGCCTTCTCTCCTAGGGCTATTCACGTAATGAATAGCCCTAGGAGTCCATTATACGGGCTCGTTGTAACTTGTCCAGAGGCTATATGGCGCCGAAAAGCGTCGGCGCA
>DATCUA010000173.1:0-8818 GCA_036567645.1 Rectinemataceae bacterium
ATAAACTCGAGGACGCGAGCTATGTGGACGACGCGGTCTCGAGGATAGCCGCGTATCTGAGCGGCATGATCGGCAAGAAGGAAGAGCATGAGCGATAGCGGAAAGAACCCAGGATCGAAAAACGGAGGACGCCGTTTCCCCCAGCGCCCCGGTGCGGGTCGGAGAGGACAGCATAAAGATCGGGATCAGCCTCAGCGCGAACAGGCTTCTGCAGAAAGAGAGGCCAAGGGCAATGAGAGGCAAGCCCAACCAGCCCAACATCAGGCAAGGGACACTTCCTTGCTGGGGCTCCGAGGCAGCGTAATCCAGCCTCCTGCGCCAAGCTTGAACTGCGCTTATTGCTCTAAGCCCATATTCGATCTCGCGGGAGCCCTGGCCGACCGCGATACAGGGAGCGCCGTCCATTTCGATTGCGCACTCGAGAGGGTTTCGGCGACGGAATCCCTGGAGCCGGGAGAGAAGATCGTCTACCTGGGCGCCGGTTGCTTCGGGGTCGTCGCCCCTCGCGAAGGGAACTCGGGCTCCGTGGTGGTCAAGCGCCGGATACGCTGGGAAAAGGAAGGCGACAAGCCTTCCTGGCGCAAGGATCAATCGGTTCGGATCACTTATATCTAGTGTTTCTAGACCTCGCATCCGGCAGATAATCCCCGGGCCGGCATAGGAAGGCTCAGGCGGTACGGAGGGCTTCGTATGCCGATTCAGTATGATCCCGACCCCCTGGAGAACGCGGCTACCGAATCTAGGAATCCCCGATCCATGGCCATCGATGCGGCACAGATTCCGGAAATCCTCAGGATCATCAACGAAGAAGACTCCCTGGTTCCGGCAGCTGTTGGGCGAGCCATTCCTGAGATAGCGCGTTTGGTCGCGGATATCGTGGAGGCTTTCAAGGCTGGAGGGAGGCTCGTATATATTGGAGCCGGCACCTCGGGCAGACTCGGGGTGCTGGACGCCTCAGAGTGCCCGCCCACCTACGGCGTGGATCCGGGGATGGTGGTGGGCTTGATAGCGGGCGGCGATAGGGCTTTGAGGAGATCCATAGAGGGAGCCGAGGACGATCCCGAAGCCGGTAAGGCTGCCTTGGTCGAGATCGGATTTTCGGCGATCGATGTCCTCGTGGGCATAACCGCCTCGGGCTCCGCTCCCTACGTCCTCGGCGCCATGTCCTACGCCAGGGATCTTGGCTCTGTCGTAGCAGCCATCTCCTGCAACAGGGAATCCAAGACTTTCGAGGTGGCCAGGCACAGGATACTCCTCGATGTCGGACCGGAGATCGTCACCGGCTCCACGAGGATGAAGGCGGGCACTGCCCAGAAGCTCGCATTGAATATGATAACTACGACCAGCATGATCAGGCTGGGCAAGGTGTACGGCAATCTGATGGTCGACCTTAGCCCGGTGAACAGAAAGCTGGTGGAACGTTCCAAACGCCTGGTGCGACAGGCTACGGGATGCGACAGGGAGACTGCCGAGCGGGCATTCAATGATTCGGGGAAGAAGCCCAAGGTAGCCATACTCATGGTGCTCCTGGATATAGGCGTCTCCGAGGCGGAAAGTCTGCTCGAGGAAGGCGGAGGACGCATCTCCGATGCCTTGAAGCTGAGATCCCGGGGCGCAACCAAGACTTGAGGGGGCATAAAACCTTGAGCAGGGCCTTCGTCGACGAGGATGCCGGAAGGGATGAAACGCAGGGGCTGCATGAAATTCCCCTTCCTCTCGCTCCAGGAGCGCGCAACTACATGACGCCGGAAGGCGCTGCGGCCTTGCTCCGGGAACTCGCCTTCCTCTCGGAGATCGAGCGCCCCAAGGCCGCAGCCGCCCTGGCCTCCTCGGGGCAGGCAGCGGAATCCGATGCTTTGCGCCGCATATCAGAACTGGACCGACGGATCTCGTACCTTCTTAGGATGAAGGCTCTCCTTGAAATAGTGGATCCTCCCGCCAGCAAGGAGCGCGTTGTGTTCGGGCTCGCCGTCCGTGTGGCGGACGAGTCTGGGGAAGAAGCCGAGTACCGGATCGTGGGAGCTTACGAAAGCGATCCTGAGCGGGGCCTCGTTTCCTGGGCGAGTCCTATAGCGCGAGCCCTTCTGGGCAAGCGCGCTGGAGATATCGCCGTGGTAAAGCTACCGCGGTGTGAAAAGAAGCTGAGGTTGCTCGAGATCAAGTAGGATCATCCGGGTCGCATCGTCCTCGCTCCCGTTCCAAGCGGGGGAAGCCCCCTTCCGAGTGCGCTCGTCGTGAGATGCAGCGGCGGATCGAGGCTGACCCGCCGCGCTTTCTCTTACTTCCTCCTAATCTCCTTGAAGCCGCAGTAGGGAACGAGGGCGGGGGGAATGGCTATGGAGCCGTCCGCGCGCTGGAAGTTCTCCAGGATAGCGATGAGGCCGCGGGAGCATGCTATGGCTGTCCCGTTGAGCATGTGGACATATTTGTTTTTTCCGTCCTCATCCTTGTACTTGATGTTGAGCCGCCTGGCCTGGTAATCGGTGCAGTTGGACGTGGAGGTGACCTCGCCCCACTCTCCGCCGTTGCGGCCGGGCATCCAGGCTTCGAGATCCCACTTGCGGTAGGCAGGGGCGCCAAGGTCTCCCGTGCAGGTGTCGACAACCCTGAAGGGGATACCTAAGCCCGAGAATATCTCCTCCTCGATGCCTCTCAGCTCCTCGTGCATAGCACCAGAGGCCTCCGGGAGGGTGTAGGCGAACATCTCCACTTTGGTGAATTGGTGGACGCGATACAGGCCTTTGGAGAACTGGCCAGCGGCCCCCGCTTCCCTCCTGAAGCAGTGAGAGACCCCCGCGAGCCTCAAGGGGAGGGCATTCTTGTCGAGGATCGCGCCCGAATAATAGCCGCCGAGGGTGATCTCAGCGGTTCCTATCAAGCAGGCACCCTCGCCCTCGACCGTGTAGACGTTGGATTCCGCGCCTCGGGGGTTGAATCCTATGCCTTCGAGGATTTCCGTCTTGGCTATGTCGGGAGTTTGGAAGACGGTAAAGCCTTTGGACATGAGGATGTCGAGGGAGTATCGCACGAGGGCCATCTCGAGAAGGACGGCTTCGTTCTTTAGATAGTAGAATTTCGTACCGGAGACGCGGGTAGCGGTGTCGAAGTCGATGAGATCGAGCTCTTGGCCCAGCTGGACGTGGTCCTTCGGGGCGAAGTCGAAGCTGGTAGGCTGTCCGACGCGCTTCACCTCGAGGTTGTCCTTGTCTTCCTTGCCGCGAGGAGCCTGGGGATGGGCCATATTGGGTATGCGGGAGGCTTCGCGCTCGAGGCTTTCCTCGACCTCGGCGAGCCGCGCTTCTGTTGCGGCTATCCTTTCCTTGAGGATTCTTCCCTCCTCGATCTTCGCGGCCCTGGTTTCCGGATCGAGCTTGGCCTTCATCGAGGCGGCGTTCTCGTTCCTGAGCTTCCTGTCGTCTTCGACGGCCTTGAGCAAGGCGGCTCTCTCGTCGAACAGCGACACGACAAGATCCGCGTCGGCAGACATGTATCGTTCGGCGATGTTCGCCTTGACAGCGTCCAGGTTCTCTTTGATGAATCGGTAATCCAGCATGGAAACATAGTACAGGCCGAAAGGCCTTTGGGCAAGCCGAGATTGCCGGTTCCCGGGCGGCTCGGGCCAGGACGACTCCTTGAACGGCCCCGCGAGGTGGGAGTACGATCGGGCATCGTGAAAGACAGAATTCAGACTATACGCGAGCGGCTGCGCCAGCTCGACGAGCAAGCCGCCGATCCCAATGTGTTCAAAGACCAGGAAGCATACAAGGAGCTGATGCGCGAACGATCCCAGCTCTCCCAGATAGACGAAGCCCAATCCCGGTTGGACGCCACCCTCGCTGAGCTTGCGGACGCGCAGGCCTTGGCTGCGGGCGAATCCGATCCCGAGATGCACGAGTTGGTCCAGGAGGAGGTGAGTCTCCTTCTTTCTAAGAAGGAGAGCTTGGAACGGCAACTGGAAGAGCTCCTCGCCCCGAGGGATCCCTTGGCGGACAAGTCGGTCATCATGGAAATACGGGCGGGTACCGGAGGGGACGAGGCCGCCCTCTTCGCAGCCGATCTGTTCAGGATGTATTCGCGCTATGCCGATGCCTGCGGATGGAAAATGGAGATCATGGGGGAGAACCTCACAGAATTGGGGGGGCTCAAGGAAGTGGTTTTCTCACTTTCAGGATCCTCCGTGTACGAAAAGTTGCGCTGGGAATCGGGCGTGCACAGGGTTCAGCGAGTACCGGCCACCGAGGCGTCCGGCAGAATACACACGAGCGCGGTGACCGTGGCCGTCCTTCCCGAGATGGAGGAGACCGAGATAGAAATCCGTCCGGAGGATCTACGCATCGACGTGATGCGTTCAGGCGGTCCGGGAGGCCAAAGCGTCAACACCACGGATTCGGCCGTGCGCATAACCCATCTCCCCACGGGGATCGTAGTCCATTGCCAGGACGAGAAGAGCCAGATAAAGAACAAGGCCAAGGCCTTGCGCATTCTTCGAGCGCGTCTTTTCGAGATTGAGGACGCCAAGGCGAGGGCCGAGCGTTCGGCTGCCCGGAAGAGCCAGGTGGGCTCGGGAGATCGCTCGGAGCGAATTCGCACCTACAATTTCCCCCAGAATCGCCTTACCGACCATAGGATCGACCTGACCCTGTACAAGCTCGACCTCATCATGGAGGGCGATATAGGGGAACTCGTAGACGCACTCGTAGCCGAAGCGAGGAAAAAGGCCCTGGAGGGCGAGGCGTGAGGATAGGGGAGTACCTCGCGCTCCGGGCTGGCGAGCTCGAGGGCTCCGATACGCCCTACCTCGACGCATCCCTTATCCTTGCCCATGCCCTGGGATTGAGCAGAACCGAGCTGTTGAGCCGGCTCCCCCTCGAGATGGAAAGCTTGCCCGAGGCTTTCGAGAGTCTCTGGATCCGGCGCCTAAAAGGTGAAGCGGTCAGCTCGATCCTGGGAAGCAAGGAATTTTTCGGCAGGGAGTTCGCGGTGGATGCATCGGTGCTCTGCCCCCGGCCGGACACCGAGATACTCGTTGAGACAGCTCTCGAAATAGGGGATGGGATGGGCCTTCCCAAGATTTGCCTTCATGATCTCTGCACGGGTTCTGGCGCGGTCGCCATAAGCATCAAGGCCGAGCGGCCATCCTGGGATGTGAGCGCCTCGGATCTGTCGGAGCCAGCACTTGAAATCGCCAGGGCCAATGCCCAGGCCCTGCTCGACTCGACCATTCCGTTTTTCAGCTCGGATCTGCTTTCTGGAATAGAAGGGCGGTTCGACATCATCACAGCCAATCCCCCCTATGTGACCAGTGCCGAAACTGACGAGCTCCTGGCATCGGGCTGGAAGGAGCCGAGGATGGCCCTGGATGGGGGAGAGGATGGGCTAGACTTCGTTCGGAGGATCGCATCCCAGGCTCCGGAGCGCCTGAAGCCGGGTGGCTGGCTCCTGATCGAGACAGACGCGTTGCAGGTTGATGATGCCCGTAGTATCCTCGTTGGGGAAGGCTTCGAATCCCTGGATGTCCGGAAGGATCTGGGCGGCAGGGATCGGATAACCTTGGCCAGAATAGGCTAGCCGGAGCGCCATGGACCAGAATAGCCACGCTTTTCTCGCTAAGGCCGCGTCCTCCCTGGGGGAGGATGCCGCTCGGGTTTTCGCCCAGGCCCTGGAATGGAGCAAGGCCAAGCACGGCCCTGCCCTGAGGGCTTCGGGGGAACCGGCTTGGGAGCACGATCTCCGCGTGGCTTCCACGCTCTTGGACATGGGCATGGACAGGGACTCAATTCTGGCCGGGCTGGTTCACGATTGCACGGACTCGAGGATTTCCGGTTCTCCGGCTGCATTAGCAGAGCAGGCGGCAGAGCGCGGCTCGGAGCCAGGAGCCCCGGCTTCCGCGGTTGCGCCTACGAAGCCCGAGGCGGCAGAAGGCCCCCAGCAGTCGAGGAAGGTCAGAAAGCCATCCAGAATGGAGGCCAAGGCCGATGACAAGAAGAGGGAAGCCCAGAGGAGGGCGCTCTCCGCCTTGCCCGACGAGGCGATAATAGATGCTTTCGGCCTGGAGACGGCCCGACTCGTAGCCGGGGTTTCCCGGCTTTCTTCCGTGCGGGCCAAGAACAAGACCGTACAAGCGGCCGAGACCATGCGCAAGATGCTCTTCGCCATGACCGGCGACATAAGGGTGATCATCGTCAAGCTCGCGGATAAGCTGGACTCGATGCGCACCCTCAAGTACCTTCCCGAGGAAAGGCAGAAGACTATAGCCACCGAATGCCTCGACATCTTCGCCCCCTTGGCGGACAGGCTCGGCATCTCCTGGCTCAAGGGGGAGCTCGAGGATCTGGCATTGAAGACGCTCAACCGCGAGATCTTCGAGCAGATCAAGGACATCGTCTCGGCTAAGAAGGACAAGCGAGAAAAATTCCTCGCCAGGGCTTCCGAGGATCTGCGGAGGGCGGCTCTCAAGGCTGGAATTCCTCTAGAAATCTCCTCCCGGGCCAAGCACTTCTATTCCATATATCAGAAGATGAAGAGCGGGAAATCGCCGGAGGAGCTCTTCGACCTTTCTGGCCTCCGGCTCATCTGCGAGACGGAGAACGACTGCTATTCCCTCCTGGGGCTGGTGCACAGGCTCTGGAAACCCATAGACGGGCGCTTCAAGGATTACATAGCCATGCCCAAGGCCAACGGCTATAGGAGCCTCCACACTACGGTGATGTGCTACGACGGCAGGCTTCTCGAGGTTCAGATCCGCACCAAGCTCATGCATGCCATCGCCGAATACGGAGTGGCCTCGCACTGGCTCTACAAGAAAGGCACCACGACGGAAAGGCCGAGCCTCGAGGATCTGCCCGTCGTCAATCGCCTGAAGCAGTGGAACGAGTTCGTGGCCCAAGGAGCGGAATACCTCGAGGAGATCAAGAAGGAACTCCTTGGGGACTCGATCTTCGTTTTCACTCCTCGCGGCGAGGTGATCGAGCTGCCTTCGGGAGCAACGGCCATAGATTTCGCTTTCGCGATCCATACCGATGTGGGAGCCCATTGCCTGGGCGCCAAAGCCGATGGCTCCATCATCCCCCTCGACGCCGAGCTAAAAAACACCCAGGTGGTCGAGATCCTCACCTCCCCCCAGGCCCATCCCAACCTCAATTGGCTCAAGCTCGCCCATACGTCCAAGGCCAAGTCGAAGATTCGCGCGCTTTTGGTGAATAGCGGACAGGTCCTGGCCATCGACAAGAGCATAGTCGTAGGCAAGAAGCCCGACCGTCAGGAAGAGAGGCAGAAGGAAGGGCTCCAGCAGGAGGATGCGCGGTTCCATCCCGAAAGGATCCTCCAGGCTTCCGCCGAGCCAGCGGTCTCCGAGGTGGAATATAGGGCATTCAAGCCCGGCCAGGAGCTTCGCAGCGATGCCGCGGGGCTTTCTATAGGCGGGGCCAAGAACATGATGATCCGGATCGCGGGCTGTTGCTCTCCCGTCACCGGGGACTCTATCGTGGGCTACGTGTCCAGGGGCAGGGGCATAATTATCCATAGGTCGGACTGCAAATCCATCCGGGCCGTGGCCGATTTCGCCGAGCGAAGGATGGAAGTGCGCTGGGAGGATGCCTCTCTGAGTATCGGTCGCTTCAGGATCACGGCCAAGAAGGTGCCCGATATCTTTGCCGAAATAGAGTCGGCCGTGCGCAAATACCAAGGAAGGCTCAGGGAAGGCAAGCTGGGCGAGCGGGGGGATGGCACGCTTTCGGGCTTCTTCACGATGGAGACCGACACCAGGGAAAATCTCAAGCGGGTTTCCAAGTCGCTCAAAGGTCTCCCGAGCATCATCAGCATCGAGGAAGAGTAACTACATACAGAGCTTGGAGACCATCGGGCGAGCTGTGAGAAGATCGGTCGCTCCAGGCAGCCACCTCCGCTGGAATCCATCGGGCCGTACGGGCCGTTTTCAGAGCCACCAGAAAGCCTTTTCAGGCGTTAGGATCTCGAAGCCATAGGATTCCAAGGCTTTCCGTTTCGCCGGCATGTCTTGGGCGTTCATGCGGACGATGAGGACTTCGAGGTTCTTCATGAAGTACTCATCGGCTAGTCCGGCGAGCTCCTTGTTGCTGGAAGAGAGGAGAGAGGCTTCTCTTCCCAAGATCCGGGACTTTCCGCCGAGTATCCATTCGTCGGCGAGGAGCGCCGTCGCCTCGCGCGGTTCGACGAGGCGACTTGAACGCGCTTCGATGATGGAAGCTTTGGCCGCTTCGATGTCCTTAGTCGGAAAATATGTCGGATTCGACTTCATCGCGTACATCTCGGTACCGCGGACAAGCTCCTTGAAGGCGATAGCAGATTCCGCCGGGTTTGTCTTGGCTGATAGAGGGAAGATGGCGGAGGCGGAAAGCCAGGACAGGGCCCGGGATGCTCGATAGACCGCTTTGAATTCGGAAAATCCCCCCGATGTCGCGCCCTGCTTGGCGATAGCCCTGGAAATCCTGGATGCAGGATCGCTCGCGAGCCTCGCCCAGATTTCGGCTTGGACGGAGCGAGGGCTTGCGGTATCGGGACCTCGGAAGCGCATCTCCACCGAAGCCGTCCCCTTGGGAAAATCGGGATCTGCTAAAGCGGCGAGGGTAGGGCGGGTGACGCCCGGCTTCGGCAGTGTAGGTCGGGTAGGCGCCCAGGGATCGGGCCCGCTCTTCCATTGCTCGAAGGCTTCGCGGATCGTTCCTTCTGCGGCTTCCGGCTCGATCGCGCCGGCAAGAACGAGAAAAGCGTTGTTGGGCGTCAGAAAGGACTTGGCAAGGGCGCGTAGGTCTTGCGCTGTCGCCGCGGCGCGGATATCGGG
>DATCUA010000174.1:0-4970 GCA_036567645.1 Rectinemataceae bacterium
CTGAAAAGCTCACCCTCATGGGATGCCCGAGAAACCGTACTTCATCCCCCGTCGAGACTCCGCGACCGCCCGAGAACACTTGAAGGAATACCAGATCCTCGTCCAGACGGATGGTCTCGGCTAAAGAAATGCCGTAACGGCTTGACACCTGGGCCAGCTCGCCGTACGCCACATTCTCTGCCCGCACTGAGATGACATTCCCCGTGATGGATTCTATGCGCGAATAGACCTTGTTCATCGCTTACTCCAGGAGTGCAAGGATGCGCCCTGCCTCGGCTTCGTACCTGGGATTCTTCTCCTCGAGCGCCTTCTCGATCGATGATAGGGAGCTAAGGAAAAGCTCGCTTCCCTCCTCCGCTCCGTTCAGATCCAGGAAAGCCTGACGCATTCCGTAGAACCAGGATCGGGCATCGTCCTTGTCCTGGAAACCCAGGGAGGCTCCGAGTATCCTGAGCACCAGGCGGAACATCTTCTTCTGCCGCGATGGCGAGACAGATGCGTCCACGGGATCGAAGGAGTTCTGTTGGAGGTAGACGGAATCCAGGAATTCTCCTTTGAGATAGAGGAGATAGTCCTCAAGGCTCGTGCCCTCCTCGCCTACGACCTTCATCATGGCTCCCACTTCCGAACTGCGTTCGAGGAACGTGTGGGCGAATGACACAGCCTGCTTGGGCATGATGCCTGAATACTTGGACCAGGAGTCCAGGGGATGGATCGCTGGATACTTGCGGGCGTCGGATCTCTCTCGCGAAAGCCCGTGGAAAGCCCCAACCACCTTGAGGGTAGCCTGGGTGACGGGTTCCTCGAAGTTGCCTCCGGCTGGGGAAACGGTGCCGCCTATGGTTACCGAGCCCTTCGTCCCGTCTGCGAGCCGAACCACCCCCGCCCTCTCGTAGAATGCGGCTATCACGGATTCCAGATAGGCCGGGAAAGCTTCCTCGCCTGGTATCTCCTCCAGTCTACCCGACATCTCGCGCATGGCCTGGGCCCAGCGGCTGGTGGAATCGGCTAGGAGGAGGATGTTGAGTCCCATCTGCCGGTAGTACTCGGCGAGAGTCACAGCCGTATAGACCGAAGCTTCGCGTGCGGCTACGGGCATTGAAGATGTGTTGCAAATGATGATGGTCCGCTCCATGAGCGAGCGTCCTGTCCGGGGATCTGTGATTTCTGGAAACTCCTTAAGGGTCTCCACCACTTCGCCCGCCCGCTCGCCGCACGCTGCTATGATGACAATGTCGACATCGGCGTTGCGGCTTGTCACCTGCTGGAGAACGGTCTTTCCGGCGCCGAAGGGGCCGGGTATGCAGTAGGTCCCGCCCTTGGAGACGGGGAAAAAGGTATCTATGATCCGGGTTCGTGTGACCATGGGTTCGCTCGGCTTCAGGCGCTCCGCGTAGCAGTCCACGGCGCGCTTCACGGGCCACGTGAAGGTCATGGTCAAGTCTCGACTGTTGCCGCGCGCATCTCGGATGGTGGCTATCGGCTGGTCTATGCCATACTCGCCTTCTGGCACGATCGAAACGAGAGTCCATTCGCCGAGAAGATCGAAGGGGAGCATGATCCTGTGAGAAAAGCTCCTTTCGGGAACCGTACCGAGGGTGTCGCCTCGCCTGAGCATATCCCCCGGCTTTGCAATAGGGCTGAAAGCCCATTTCGCCGAGCGGGACAATGCCCTGAGGTACACTCCCGATTCCAGGAAGTAGCCTTTCTGCGAGGCTATCTCAGGCAATGGGTTCTGGAGGCCATCGTATATCTGGCCGAGAAGGCCTGGCCCGAGTTCCACCGAGAGCATATCGCCTGTGAATTCAACCTCGTCGCCGATGCGTATGCCCTTGGTCATCTCGAAAACCTGCGCTTGTACCTCGAAGCCCATCACTTTGATCACTTCGCTCTTCAGACGTTTCTCGCCCGATACTATGTAGGCGACCTCGTTCATGGCGACGTCGCCAGAAAAGCGCACGGAGACCATATTCCCGTTTACCGCAGTCACCCTGCCCTTCGTTTGGCTCATGCCTTCTCTCCCGAGATATCAGATCCGGCGGCTATAGAGAGTCCGCCAAGTATGTCGTCATAGAGCCGATTGTAGCCAGCAGCCCCGGCGCGCTCGTCCAAGGAGGCGATCCTATGGAGGATCGAAAGCTTGAAGGCGTACGCCAGGATAAAATCCAGATCGAAGGCCGAGAGGGCAGAGAACCTCTCGATAGCTTTCCAGCGTTCTGTTTCCAGGATCCGCTCGCCCTGGAGCGGGTCCTCGGCGGAAAAGCAAACCTGGGCGGATCGGATCGCGTCGACGTCCGGCTCCGTTGGCCGCACATAGGTATCCTCGGGCTTGCCCGCCCTCCTTGCCCTCAACTTAGCGAGTTCGTTCCTCAGAGCCCTCTCCCATGCCACATAGGACTTGAGGAATCGCGATTCGGCTATGAGGGGGAGCTCATCCCGCATGGCCAAGCCGAGAGCCTGCCGGCAGACATCGAAATCGGGCGGGCTCAGGTGTACGCGGCAACGCTCGAGGAACTCTTCCTGCGCGAAAGGAGGATGTGCTCCGAAAACGAGCCCCGGCAGGGTGGAAGTAAAATACCAGTATCTGGTCACGGAGCCGAGTCCAGGGCGAGGGATGACCTCAAGCACTCCGCGAGCCTTGCGTTGACCCGCGACCCGAGAAGCTCTGCAACGGCTTCAGCGGAAAAATCCACCTGCGCCGCTGAACCTTCCGACGCAACCCTGAATCCAGCATCCAGGCCGGCGAAGGGTTTGAATACCACCTTTTTCCCCAGTTCTTTCGAAAGCCGAGCCGCGAGGCCATCATCGAAAGCCTGAAGGATCGCCGGCGGGAGGAGGACGGAGAGGTCTGTGCTGGAAGAAGAAGCCATGGCGCCAAGTATGCCCGGGAGTATCCGCGAGATGAATCCCGCATCCAGGGCCTCCTTGGTGGACGACACAAGAGCCGCATTGAGGAAGGCTTCCACTCTCTGCCTCAGGGCCAGAATCGTATCCCGAGACGCTTGTTGGAGGGCTAACCTCGAGGCTCGCTCCGCTTGCTCAATTCTCTCTTTAGCCTGGGACTCTGCTGCGGCGGCCTTGGCTTCGGCTTCGGCCATGATGGCCCTGGCCCTCTCCTCCGCCTGGGCTATGATGTCATGGGCGCGCTTTTCGGCAGCCTGTACGCCTTCAGACTGGATCCGGTCGAGAAGCTCCTTGACCTGTAATTCCATTGGGTTGTCCTTCGTCCTGAGATCGGCTGATCGGCATGTTCAGCTAGGCCTGATCGAATGTGTATTCTACCCTCCAGACCCGGTACCGCGTCAATCATTGGTGGATGATCTAGGTCTATGATGGGCATCATGGTCATAGGCATCTTCGCACCCGCTCCCTTGACACAGGCGCCGCTTCGCGGTTATCTACTGCCTAGGCTTTCGGTACAGCGGAATCGAGAGTACCCGAGCCTATCCCGCGACCGTCGTATAACGGCTATTACCCCAGCCTTCCAAGCTGGAGACGAGGGTTCGACTCCCTTCGGTCGCTCTAAGCCTTTTTCGCGAGGTTCCTCACCCATCTGCCCTTGGATAGCCACCAGGAGGCTACAAGAGCTTTAGGGAGATCCGAGAGCTTGGCTATTCCAAAGAGAGCCACGGGGCCCCAATCGGTCATTTTAGCTATGACGATGGCCGCCGGGATGAAAAGGCTATAACTCACGCCCACATCCACCCACACTCCCATCAGCGTGTCTCCCCCGGCCCTCGATACTGCGAATTGGGCGTTGAGGAGGCACCATAGGGGCAGATAGAGGGCTATGACCATGACTATGCCCCTGGTCACGACCCGTGCGTCTGAAGAAAGGTTGGAGAACACGAGGGGAATGAGGAGCGTGGATGCCATGGCTGCGAGGCCTGCTCCCAGACCGAGGACGAAGGCCCCCGACATCACCCAGCGCGCTTGTATCCTGCCTTCCTCGAGCCTTCCCGCCCCGAGAGTCGAGCCGACCACCACGCCCGTAGCCGAGTGTATAGCGGGGAATACGAGGAACATTATGTTGGCCACCGTCCACCCCGCAGCCATGCCTGCCACAGTCTGAGCGCCCCCCCTCCCATTGTACAAGGCTGTTATGATCGTCTCGGAGACTACCCATGCTGTTTCCGAAAAGAGCATCATCCCCGACTTGGAGAGGATTTCGGCGAAGAGCCTGCGGTCTACAGCGAACAGTCGCCGTATGGGAAAGGAGAAGGCGGGCTTGCGCCTATAGAGGAGTTCAAGGAAGAGGGCGGCCTCGATGGCCCTGGCCAGGACGGTGGCGATGGCTGCCCCTTTCGTTTCCATCCTGGGAGCTCCCAGGTTCCCGTAGATGAAGACCCAATTGAAGAATGTATTGACGAGGGCCGCAAGAACCGAAGCCACGAGGGAAACCTTGGTAACGCCCGTATCCCTGAAGGCAGTGCTTATTGATACGCTGAGCCCGATGAATACGAAGCTCGGCGAGACGGCCCTGAGGTATCCCGCTCCCTCGATTACGATGCCCGAGGCTTCGCTATTGCCCGCGAGCATGATGCGTATGAGGCTTTCCGCGCCTAGGAGGCATATGCAGAGATAGGCCAGGGAGATGGACGAGGCCAGGAGGAGCTTGAAACGGAAGGCCTGGGCCATGCCGTCCCTATCCTCGGCGCCCCGGTGCTGGGAGAGATAGATCCCTCCCGAAATGCATACAGTGTTGATGATGACCAGGTAGACGAAATTCACCTGGTTGGCCACATTGACCCCCGCCATCTTGGAATCGCCTAGGGCTGCGACCATGAAGTTGTCTATGAGGGAGACCAGGCCTGTAAGGAGACTCTGGAGCATAACGGGGACGACGATAGCCAAGGCCTCTCGATAGAAGCGAGGGGGGCCGAAAGCCGGAGACTTGAGAACGGATCTCATGCTGATGTCTTCAGGAGATGCGACGAGGCGGGACGATCCCTCGCTTTTCGGCTAGGGAC
>DATCUA010000175.1:0-4461 GCA_036567645.1 Rectinemataceae bacterium
CGACGCTTTTAACGCATTGACCGAATCTGCGCGACGGCGAAACCTAGCCGATGTTCTGGCGGGCCGGATCGAGTACTTCGCCTCCAAGCTCGGGGGAAAGGAAGGGAACAAAGCGGGAGAACTCATACGAGAGCTCTTGAGGATGGGGAGGAGCTCGGAGGTCCTGGAGCTTCTCAAAATCAACAAGGATCCCGCTCTCGACGATGAATTGGTAAAGATACTCAAGGAGGAGGTCCTCGGTAATGACGCCCTCCTAGCCGAATGCGCCGCCTATCTTCCGGATCGCCTCCTCGAGCGCTGCGGCCTTACGCGGGCCATCCCCCCCCAAAGGCGACGCGAGGAAAGACAGGATAAGAAGATGGTGCGGTCCCTCTATTTCATACTCGGCTTCGCCTTCTTCCTTTTCCCTATGTTCTACCTCCTGCGCTATACGGACAAGGTGCGCTATATCCCCATAGTCGAGCAGCTGAAGACATTCGTAGTAGACTTCAACTACGATTTCGCCTGGTATTCCATAGCCGTGAACCTCATCTACCTGATCCTCCTCGGGCTGTCCGCGCTCCAGGTGCGCACATCCACCAGGCTATGGAATCTCAAGACCATGTCTTTCCTCTTCAAACCCAGGATCCTGCCCGGAGTCTCAATAATAGCTCCAGCCTACAACGAAGAAAAAACGATTGTGGAGAGCGTCAATTCCCTCCTCAACATCAAATATCCGGACCACGAACTGGTGGTGGTGAACGACGGCTCGAAGGATTCTACGCTCGAAACGCTCATAGACTATTATGGGATGAGGAGGATCGACTTCTATTTCGAGGCGAGGCTGAAGACAGCCAAGGTGAGGGGCATCTACAAAAGTCCCCTCTATCCTCGCCTGGTGGTGGTGGACAAGGAGAACGGGGGCAAGGCAGATTCCCTGAACGCAGGAATAAACATAGCCTCTCGCGAGTACTTCTGCGGCATAGACGCCGATTCTCTCCTGGAGCCCGATGCCCTTCTCAAGGTTGCCGCCCTCACGCTGGACTATGGGGTGGAAACCCCGGCCATGGGCGGCAATGTCTTCCCCGTCAACGGCTGCGAGGTGGACAGGGGCCACCTCACGAGGATAGCCCTCCCCAAAAAGCCTTTGCCCATGCTCCAGACAATAGAGTACCTTCGCGCTTTCATGTGCGGTCGCCTTGGCTGGGCAAAGATCAATTCCCTCCTCATCATCTCCGGAGCCTTCGGGCTCTTCCGCAAGGAGAGGGTCGTGAGCATAGGAGGCTACCTGACCGCGAACGAGCGATACGGGAGGGATACGGTAGGGGAGGACATGGAATTGGTAGTGCGGATTTCGCGCCTCATGCGCGAGAAAAAGCAGAAATATCGGATAGGGTACGCGTATAACGCCAACTGCTGGACCGAGGTGCCCGAGACCATGAAGGTGCTCAAGCGCCAACGCGACAGGTGGCACAGGGGCCTCATCGATATAATCTTCTTCCATAGGAAGATCCTGTTCAATCCATCCTACGGCAAAATGGGCCTCTTAGGCATGCCCTATTTCCTGATATTCGAGATGATAGGGCCCCTCTTCGAGATCCAAGGCTACTTCATGGTGGGGCTAGCCATCTTCTTCGGCCTCATTTCGACTCGGCTCGCCCTCCTCCTCTTCTTCTCTTCCATAATGATGGGAGTCTTCATCTCGATGTCATCCGTTCTCATAGCCGAACGGCAGATCTCATACTTCAACTACAGGGACACCCTGAAGATGCTGAGCATCTCTATCCTGGAGAACTTCGGCCCTAGACAGGTGTTCTCCTTTTGGAGAGTGCTGGGTTTCTTCAGCGCCATGCAGAAGCCTAAGGGTTGGGGAAAGATGGAGCGCAAGGGATTCTCCCAGGATGCGAAGCAGCCTTCTCCCGCAAAGCCCAAGTCCCCGACCTCCAAGGACTCCGAGGCTGGAAACCCCGGCAGTGGGGGAGAACGATGAAAAAGGACAATGCCCGCAGGACATCGGCTGTAGTCCTCCTGAGCCTGGCCATGCTCGGGATAACGCTCTTCTTCGGCCTGATCCTCCTCTCCCCTTCTCTGCTCTGGCAGCTGTCGCCCTATCGCGAGGTCAACATCTGGACCATAGACAAGACGGTGCCTTATCCCGACTATCGCGAGCATTCGGGCCTTTTCTGGATATTCAAAAACGAAAAGCTGGCCAAGCTCGGCTCCACACAGCTGTACAACGAAGAATCCGACTATTTCGGCTTCTACCCCTATGGGACAAACGAGTGGAGGGGCGTGCCCCTGCCCTCGAGCGGCGTAAAGCCAGATCTCATCTACATTGCCGACACCTACGGCGTCTATAAAGACGATTACATGCAGAAGCGGCTATCGGGGGAGATTTCAGAAAAACTCTACGGCGCTCTCACCGCTGAGGATATCCAGACGATCAGGAAGAACCTCGGCTCAGGCAACATACTGGTCGCCGAATTCAATACGGCAGCATCGCCTACCAACGCGCGCGACAGGAGAACCTTGAGTTCCCTTCTCGCGGTCAATTGGAAGGGCTGGATAGGGAAATACTTCGAGGACCTGTCGTCAGGCGAGGAAGTGCCTCCCTGGGTTGTGATCAACTACCAGGCGCAGAGGGGCAAGCCCTGGAATTACTTCGGAAGAGGCTATGTGCTCATATCCGAGAACGACACGATCGAAGTGCTCACTCAGGCCGATGACCTCGGACCAGGCGGACTCTCGTTCAACTTCAGCCCATCCTGGGCGCGAAAGCTGGGCTTGAGCCGGCCCGTGTCGTACCGCCAATGGTTCGAATGGACAATCCCGGAGCCAGGCGTGGAGGTCGTGGCCGAGTACAAGCTCGACCTGAAGGCGAGCGGAAAGGAAAAATTGGCGGCCCTCGGACTGGATCAGACCTTTCCGGCCGCCATGCGTTTTTCGAATCCCCAGTACACGGGCTGGTACTTCGCCGGCGATTTCGCCGAGCTGCAGATGCCGGCTACTCCCTATAGGTTCAAGGGAATGTCCTGGCTCAAGAAGCTGCTCGCCGACGACACAGTCGACTCGAACTCCTATTTTTTCTGGAAAGCCTACGTTCCCTTGATGAAGTCCATACTACGCGAGGCCGAGGCGGCGAGAAAGGTCACGGCATCCTCGCGCGTGGCATCAGAGCCTGCCCTGAAAGTGCGCGCTTTCGGAAAAGGATTCCAGATGCGGGACAGCCAGGGGGTCTGGCGCGACTTCTTCGTGCGGGGCGTGAACCTGGGAATGGCCGAGCCGGGGAAGTACTTCACCGAATTCCCAGAGTCGGTGGAAACCTACATGCGCTGGCTGGATGGCATGGCCGATCTGGGCGCCAACACCGTACGGATTTACACTCTGCCTCCTCCTCAGTTCTACCGCGCCCTGTCCATACATAACAAAGAAAAGCCGGACAAGACCATATTCCTCCTCCAGGAGCTCTGGCCCGAAGAGCATCCTCCCCGAGGCGACTATCTCGCCCAGGAGTACAGGGAGCAGTTCCTCAAGGAAATTGACTACGGAATCGACGCGGTCTACGGAAGGGCCAACGTACCCGAGCGCAAGGGGCGAGCCTGGGGCATCTACACAGCTGACGTCTCGCCCTGGCTTCTGGGCTGGCTCGTTGGTCGGGAGCTGGAAAGCGAAGAAGTGATGGAGACCGATTCCCGAAACAAGGGAGCTACGTATACGGGAACCTATGTCTCCGCAGGCCCTGGCGCCAGCCCGACAGAGGTATGGCTGGCCGAGTCCCTGGATGAAGTCGCCTCGATAGAAGCCTCGCGTTACGGCGCCCTCCATCCTGTCGCCCTCGTCTCCTGGCCTACCCTCGATCCAGTATTCCATCCCTCCGAATGGGATCCGAAGACAGGAAAGAAGAACAAAGGCAACGATAGGGCCGTGGTGGACATAGACAAGCTGGAGATCAGCCCTCAGATGACCGCCGGGCTCTTCGGCGCCTATCATATCTATCCGAACTATCCAGACTTCATGAACAACGAACTGGGATACGGGTCATACAAGGATGAATTCGGCCTTCTGAGATATGGAGGCTACCTCGCCGAGTTCATGAAGGGGCACAGGCGGTATCCAGCCCTCGTGGCCGAGTTCGGTATAGCGAACGGATCCGGAATAGCGCATTTCGCTCCCGATGGGCTCCATCATGGGGGCCTAGGAGAGGAAGCCGCGGGCAGGGAGATCCTGCGCATGCTGGCTGCAATAAAAAGAGAAGGCTACGCGGGAGGCATCGTCTTCGAATGGATGGACGAGTGGGTGAAGAAGACCTGGACTACAGAAAGCCTCATGATCCCTTACGATAGGCATGTGCTCTGGCACAACGCCGTTGATCCAGAGCAGAACTACGGCCTCATCGCCAACGAAGTCGTGCCCCCTGAGAAACCGGAAGTCCTCTATCCCGGTTCGGGCGCCCTGCGTTCGCTGGGGCTGGCCGCAGACGCC
>DATCUA010000176.1:0-7778 GCA_036567645.1 Rectinemataceae bacterium
GGCGTGCATCATGGCCGAGCCGAAACTCCAGAGTGCCATGAAACCCATGTAGATAAGGAACGAAAAGTTTATCTTCTCCCGCTTGGCCGAAAGGCCGAAGAGGGCGAAGGGAATGTATATTACGAACGAAAGCGCCGGCACCAGCGACGAAACGTCCAGTATCATCTCGATTCCTTTTCTGCGGGTCAGACCTGGCGAGAGTGAGAATACTATAGCATAATCGCATGCGCAATGGTACGAGAATTGACGGCGACTATAGGATTCGGCCTTCTCCTGGCCGCCGAGCTTCCTGGAGCGCACAAGCTCCCCCTCCTCGGCCGCGCGATCCCCGCTGTCGGCTACTCCTTAGTGGGGCTGGGGCTAGCCGCCCTCGCCTTTCCATCCGTCCTGCCTGGGCGGGCCTATTCAGGCCTCCCCAGCCCGGCACGGCCCCTGCTGGCCCTCGCCTTTTGCATCTGCGCCATCATCTGCGCAATCCTTCTTCTCTGGACAGTGTTCCTGGAAATAGGCATAGAGCGCAGGAAGCGCGGCATCGACCCTGGCAGGGCTGTCCGCACAGGCTCTTACGGGATCTGCCGCCATCCCGGGTTCTGGTGGCTGGCCTTTCTCGTGCTCTTTCTCTGCCTGCGTAGCGGAGCGGCTGGCGGAGCGCCTGGCGCGGCGGCGCAAAGCCTCGGTCTCGCGGCCATTCTCGTAGGCATGGATTTCATCCTCGTCCTCGTCCAGGACATCTACAGCTTCCCCAAAGCCTTTTCGGACTACGAAGACTACAAGAAAAGCGTACCCTTCCTCCTCCCTCGCATCCGTCCAGCATCCGGGGCGGGAAGAATCATTGGCGGCCCAGGCAAAGGAACACGATCATGAACGACCAGCGCACCATCCTCGTAGTGGACGACGACGCATCCATACGCAAGGTCCTCTCCCTCGGCCTCCAGAGGCTCGGCTACCAAGTGAAGATGGCCACCAACGGCAAGGAGGGCGTGGATATGCTCTCCGTCGGCGAAACCGAGCCCGACTGCGTTCTCCTGGACATACGCATGCCCGTCCTCTCCGGCCGAGAAGCTCTCCCACTCATGCGCGAAGCAAAGCCCCTGGTGCCGATCGTCATGCTCACAGCCTACAACGACCTGGCTACCGGCCTAGACGCGATGAAAAACGGCGCCTTCGACTATCTCGTCAAGCCGAGCCGCCTGGAGCAGATCGAGGAAACCATCGGCAGGGCGATAAAATACCGGGATATCATGAGGGAAAAGCTGGATCAGGACAGGAAGGACGCCGAATACAGGCGGAATCTCGAAAAGAGCGTGGAGTCCCGCACCCTAGAGCTCAAAGGAACCTACGAAAAGCTCAAGACAGCGAATATGCAGACGGTCCAGGCACTCGCCGAGACCATCGAAGCCAAAGACCAATACACCCAGGGCCATTGCGAACGGGTGCGGAGGCTCTCAGTCCGCATCGCCCGCGAACTCGGAATGGACAACTCCCAGATAGAAGCCCTCGAGTATGCCGCCCTCCTCCATGACATTGGGAAGATCGGTATACCCGAGCGCATACTCAACAAGGAAGGCCCCCTGGACGAATCGGAGTCCGAGGCCATGCGCATGCACCCTCTCATCGGAGCCCAGATCCTCTCCATCGTGGAGTTCTTCGGACCGGCTATAAACGGGGTGAGGCACCACCACGAGCGATGGGATGGGGGCGGATACCCCGATGGCGTGCAGGGGGAGGAGATCGATCCGCTAGCGCGCATCATAACCCTCGCCGACACCTTCGACGCTATGTCGCAGTCCAGGCCCTACCGCAAGGCCCTGCCTATGGGAAAAGTCCTGGCCGAGATAGCGGAGCAGAGCGGGAAGCAGTTCTCACCTGCCGTGGTCGATGTATTCCTGAAAGCCCGGCTCCACGACGAATACCTCGAGGAGGCTTGAGCCGAGGCGCGGGAGGGCCCATGGAGAGGCCGAGGCCAGGGACGCTCAGAACTTGTAGGTGAACCTACCCGGCACCGTCTCCCCCGTCCTGTTCCAGAAGGCTGCGCGCTTGAATCCGTAGAGCACGGCCCTGTCAACATCGGAGTCCCCCGAAGACTCGAGCACTTCCACCCCCTTGAGCTGGTTGTCCCGGGTGACGGTAAAGCCGATAACCACGGGCCTAAGGCTACGGCCTTGCTTGTACTCGGCCCTCGAGGCGTCGTATCCGGCGTCCTCGAGTATCTGCCAGAGCCTTTCTCGGTTGTCCAGAGGCACATCGGATTTCAGCCTGTAGGCCGAACCGTCGAACTCGTAGAAGAGGAGAAAGGATTTCCGCCTCTCCTGGGCTGTATAGATGATGGTATTGGGAGGCTGGACCATGGGGGGTATGGCCTCGTAAATGGAGAGGGGAAGCGTTTTTGGCAATGGCAGGTTGGAATAGATCGGCACGTACAAGTTATGGCCTACCGTACCTTGGGCTCCGCCTAGAGCGGTTTCGGATGAGTTGCCCTTTTCGCTTTTCGTTATTTTAGTCACGCTCGAGCCCTTGGACCAAGGCACGTCTCCCTGGCCGGGCACCTGGACCGAGGAGGACGAGCTGGAGATCCTCGAGCCGGGCAAGCGGGGAGGCGGCACATAGGGCGCGGGAGCGGGGATGGGCTCGGGAGCCGGAACAGGATCGGGCTGGGTTGCCGGAGGCTGTACTGCAGCCGTCTGGACGGGCGGGAGGCTGGGAGCGCCCGGCTCCTCGATGGGCGGGAGGATGGCCCTGCTCTCGGCAGGTGGCTCGGCGGCTTTGGGCGGCACGGGAACCGGAGCGGGTTGGATCGCGGGGGAAGGCTGGACTGCGGGGGTTGGCTGGACCGGGGGAGGCTGCACCTGCACAGCCGGCTTAGTCTCCTGGATGGGCTGGGGAACCGTCTTTGTCGTGGGAGCCTTAGGAGCTTCCTCTTTCTTGGCCTTCATGGGAGCTGGAGGAGGCGGGGGGGGTGGGGCGGCTTCGGGCGCCTTCTCTCCCTCGTCGACGGGCTTTATCGAGCCAAGGCCGAGTTCGGTTGTCTCGGGGCCCGCGAGGTTGAGCACGACCGTTGTATTGGAATAGAGCTCTTCCTGGGGATTGAGGTAGGCCAGGAGGAGACCGAGGCCCAGGGCGCCCAGATAGAGCCCGGCCGTTATGGCCATGGACAGGAGCCTGCGCCGCCTGGCCTGGATGACCTCGTAGCTCGGGACGTCGATCATCGAACCGCCTTTTCCTTCTTGGTTATCAAGCCCACATTCTCTATGCCATTGGTCCTGAACGCGTCTAAAACCGATATTATGAGCTGGTAGGAAGCTCCCGCCCTGCCTTCGAGGACGGCCCTCAGGGATTCCGCGTCGGAGCCCGCAACCCTCTCCTTGAGCACGGCGGGAAGGCCGGCCAGGTCAGTCCTCGTCTTTTCGACGTATATCTCGTCTTCGGAAAGGACTACCACCTGGAGGGCGGTCGACGACACGGACTGGGCGGTTTTGGATCCGGGCAGGTCGAGGTTGATGCCGGGAGCCGCCTTGAACGTAGTGGTAATCATGAAGAAGATGATCAGCTGGAGGATGACGTCGATCAGGGGTGTCATGTTGACTTCGAACTTGGGTTGCATCCTCCGGGAGCTCATTTCGCCTCCCTCCCGTCCTCGGAGCGCGATCCGGCCGAGTTGATGAGGAGGATGAGGGAGTTCACCTGGTTTTCCAGGGTGTTGAGGATGAGGTTAATCCTCGTGACGAAATAGTTGTAGAACATGATGACCGGGACGGCAACGACGATGCCGCCCACGGTAGTGATGAGGGCTTCGGATACGCCGTTGGCCAAGGCTGCCGGATCGGATACTGCTCCGAATTTGCCCAGGACTCCGAAGGCCTTCATCGTACCCGTCACCGTGCCCAAGAGGCCCAGCAATGGAGCGATGCTCGAGATGGTGCCCAAAGCCGACAGGCCCTTTTCTAGCTTGGGGGCTTCCAGGGCGGCGGCGTCCTTGAGTATCTCCCTCTGCACGGGATCGGGCTGGCCGCGATTCTCTATGCCCACCTTGAGGAGAGTGGAAAAGGGTGAGAGGTTCTGGTCGCAAATGGCGAGTGCCTCGTTGAAGTGCCCTTGCAAAAGGCTGGTCTTGACCCTGGCGAAGAGCTTTTTCTCGTCGCCCGAAATCTTGCGTAGGTAGAGGAATCGCTCGATGATTATTGCGCAGGCCACGACGGAAAGGGCCATGATGATCCATAGTATCCACCCGCCCTTGATGATGAAATCTACCATGAAGACTCCTTGGTTCGAGGAAATGCCTATGTTATGTATCGGAATTATATCTCCGCGCTCAACGATTATCCAACATACGGCCCGGATTACTCCATGCCGCGCTGATAGTTGGGGGCTTCCCGCGTGATAGTGATGGTGTGGGCGTGGCTTTCGGCCAAGCCCGCATTGGTTATCCGCACGAGCTTGGCGCGCTCGCGGAGATCGGCAAGCCGCGAAGCCCCCGCATAGCCGCACCCCGAGCGCAGGCCTCCCACGAGCTGGAAGACGAAATCCGCAAGCCTGCCCTTGTAGGGCACCATGCCTTCGACGCCCTCGGGCACCAGCTTGTCGGAAGCCCCGATGCCCGTGGCGTAGCGGTCGCGCCCCCAGCCTTGGAGGGCGCCGAGGCTTCCCATGCCCCGGTAGGTCTTGTATTGGCGGCCGTTGTAGAGGACGAGTTCCCCAGGGGATTCCTCCAGGCCGGCCATGAGGCTTCCTAGCATCACGACGTCGGCTCCGGTTGCTATGGCCTTGACCATGTCGCCCGAGTACTTGATGCCACCGTCCGCTATGATTGGCAAGCCGAGCCTGGAGGCCGCGCGCGAGCAGTTCCAGATGGCGGAGAGCTGGGGCATGCCGGAGCCTGAGACGATGCGGGTGGTACAGATGGAGCCGGCGCCCACGCCTACCTTGATGGCGTCTGCGCCCGCCGAGGCGAGGGCTTCCACGCCCTCGGCGGTCACCACGTTTCCCGCTATGACGGGAATGGACGGAGCGATGGTCTTGATGCGCCGCAAAGCCTGCAAGACACCCTTGGAATGGCCGTGGGCGGTGTCGATGACCAGGGCGTCCACGTTCTTGGACACGAGGAGCTCCACCCGCGTTTCCAGATCCCCTCCGACGCCCAGAGCGGCTCCAGCCCTCAGCCGTCCGGCCGAGTCCAGGGCTGCGTTGGGGTAGTCGGCTTTCTTGGCTATGTCCTTGACCGTGATGAGTCCTTTGAGCCTGCCGGCTGAGTCTGTGAGGGGGAGCTTCTCTATCCTGTGCTCCTGGAGGATCTTCCTCGCCTGTTCCAGGGTGGTGCCGACGGTGGCTGTCACCAGGCCTTCGGATGTCATGAACTCGCTCACCGGCTTGGGCCCGTCTTCGGCCGCGCAGAATCGGATATCCCGGTTTGTGAGTATGCCGACGAGGCGCTTTTCGGGTCCGTCGGTGATGGGTATGCCCGAAATCCTGTACTTTTCCATGAGCTCCCGGGCTTGGGCCAGGGTGGCTTCCTTGCCCAGGCAGACTGGGTCGGTGATCATGCCCGACTCCGAGCGCTTGACCTTGTCCACCTCCCCCGCCTGCCGTTCGGGATCCATGTTGCGGTGGATGATTCCCATGCCGCCCATGCGCGCCAAGGCTATTGCCAGGGCAGACTCCGTCACTGTATCCATCGCGGCCGATACGAGGGGTATGTTGAGGACTATGTCCCCTGCCACTCTCGCCTTAACGTCTACATGGGCGGGGAGGGTTTCGCTGAAGGCGGGGACGACGAGGACATCGTCGAAGGTGAGGGCCGTGCCCGAGGCGAAGAGCTCTTCGTTCATATCGAATCTCCTTCTGTTCTTGTTCCGAAGCTTGGAAGCCTCCCGGCGGCTGGTGCCAGGCCAGCGCCAGGTTCGCGCGCGGTAGGCTCAGTGCCTGAAGTGGCGCACGCCCGTGATGACCATGGCCATGCCTGCGTCGTCAGCCGCCTTGAGGGACTCGGCGTCCCTCAGAGAGCCGCCGGGATGGACGATGGCCGTCACTCCCGCCTTGGCCGCCTCTTCTACCGAATCGGGGAAGGGGAAAAAAGCGTCCGAAGCGAGGACTGAGCCCGAGGCCTGTTCCCCCGCCCTTTTTACGGCCAGGCGAACCGAATCAACCCTGTTGGGCTGACCCGCCCCTATGCCCACGGTCGCTCCTCCCCGCGCGAGGACGATGGCGTTGGACTTGACCGAGATGCAGGCTTTCCAAGCGAAGCGGAGTTCCTCGAGCTCTTCGGGAGTGGGCTCTCGTTTCGAGACAGTCGTCCATTGGGTGCCCTCGGGATCGCCCAGATCGAGGTCCTGGCGTAAAAAGCCTCCGAGGATGCTGCGGATCTCGCTTGTCGGGATCGAGCCGGCTCTCGCCGAGAGCGTTGGAGCCGCGCCCGGCCCAGGCACCACGAGCCTCAGGTTCTTGCGTTCGGCGAGGATTTGGAGGGCCTCGGCTTCGAAAGCTGGAGCCGCAATGCACTCGACGAAGAGCTTGCCCAGGGCCCGGGCGCAGGAGGCCGTGAAGGGAGAATTGACCGCGATCACTCCGCCAAAGGCAGATACGGGATCGCAGGCTATGGCCCGCTCGAGAGCAGAAGCGAGGCCGACGGGCAAGCCTGGGCGGCAGGAGGCGGCCTGGCTGGAGCCTATGGCCGAGGGATCCGCGGACTCGGCTATGCCGCAGGGACTCAAGTGCTTGACCACGACGGCAGCGAGCCTTGAAAAGCGAGCCGCGGCGGCCCAGGCCGCATCGAGGTCGAGGAGGTTGTTGTAGGAGAGCTCCTTGCCCTGGATGAAGGCTCCGCCCAGGGGCCCGGTTCCGGGTATGGCTGTATACAGCTCGGCTTTCTGGTGGGGATTCTCCCCGTAGCGAAGGACGCGGGACAGGCTTGCCGATACCTGGAGCGTCGGGGGCTGGCCGATGTCGGAGGCGAACCAGGCCGCTATAGCTGTGTCGTAGGCCGCGGTCTTGGCGAAGGCCTTCGCGGCCAGGCGCGCCCTGGTCGCGGCGCCCAAGGAGCCTTCGGAGACGAGTTCTGAAACGACGGCCGAATAGTCTGCAGGGTCGCAGAGGATGGCGACGCGATCGTGGTTCTTCGCCGCGGCCCTGATGAGTGCCACCCCGCCTATGTCGATCTTCTCGATGATGTCTTGCCTGGATGAGCCCGGATCGGCGGCTGCGCTTTGGAAGGGATAGAGATCGACCACGACGAGGTCGATGGCCTTGTAGCCCAGAGCTGCAATCTGCTCGAGGTCGGAGCCTTCCGCGCGGGCAAGTATGCCTCCGTGGACGGCTGGGTGGAGGGTTTTCACTCTGCCCCCGAGGATTTCAGCGGCCCCCGTGTAATCCGAGATCTCTTCGGCATCGATACCGGCTTCCTTGAGCGCCCGGGCCGTCCCGCCCGAGGCGAGGAAGTCCCAGCCGAGTCTAGCGAGGCTTCGGGCCAGTTCGACGAGGCCCGTCTTGTCGAATACGGAAAGAAGGGCAGTAGGCATGTGTCCACCTTTCGGGGAATACGAGCTCCCCATGGCTTTTACCACGAGCTTTTCCACAGTTCTCGCCACGAGCCTGCGCTCGGCCTCGTGCATCTCGGCTTCGAAATCTTCCAAAGAGGAGCATCCCTCGAAGCCGACGGGTTCAGTGTCTATGACGGGGCCCGAGTCCACGCCCTCGTCCGGAACGAAGTGGGTCATGGCTCCCGAACTCTGGAGCCTGCCTTCCCCGTGCGCGGCCCAGGCCCGTTCAATGGCATGGGTGCCGGGGAA
>DATCUA010000177.1:0-3559 GCA_036567645.1 Rectinemataceae bacterium
CGGGGTACGCGGCGGGGGTCCTCTCCATACTCGCCGCGACCGCGACGGGCCTGGCGTTCCATACCGCCAGACATGCCAACATGGCCGATTCAGGCTTTTCCCGCAGGCAGATCGTGCTCGCAGGCTACGTCATCCACGTTCTGATGCTCCTCAGCCAGTTCGCCCTCCCAGACAAGAGGTGGATGGAGGTGCTTCCCGTCATCGCCCTGCCTGTTTTGAGCTTCTACCCGCTCGGGTTCTATTTGATCTGCGCTCTCTTCCTGGACGAGGAGGAGAGGGAGAAGACATTGCGCGCCTTGGAAGAATCCGAAAGGCGGTATCGGAGCCTCTTCATGAACTCGCATACGGCGATGTTCCTCATAGACCCCTCCACGGGCTCCATTCAGGATGCCAATCCTGCCGCGGAAAGGTACTACGGCTGGACGCGCGATAGGTTGATAACCATGAACATGGCCGATCTCAATACCATGAGTCCGGCTCAGATCAGGGCCGAAATGCGCAAGGCTGAATCCGGATTGGCCAACCATTTTCTCTTCAAGCACAGGCTCGCGTCTGGAGAGGTGCGGGATGTGGAAGTCTTCTCGGGTCCGGTCGAATTCGGCGGGAGGAGCCTCCTTTTCTCGATCATCATCGACATCACTGCGCGCCGGATGGCCGAACGCGAGGTTCAGGAACTCAACCGCACCCTAGAGCTCAGAGTCAAGCGGCGCACCCGGGAACTGGAGGGGGCGAATCGCGAACTGGAAGCCTTCTCGTACTCGGTCTCCCACGACCTGCGCGCCCCCTTGAGGGCGATCGGAGGTTATGCTGACATGCTGGCCGAGGAAGCCGAATCCCTTCTGCCTCCCCCATCGCTCCATTATCTCGATCGGATCAGGAAGAATGCTCAGCGCATGTCCTCCCTCATAGACGACCTCATGCGACTATCTGGCATAACGAAGCAGGATATCCAGCCAAGGGATGTCGATCTCAGCGCCTTGGCTTCCAGACTCATCGCCGAGCAGGCGTCGAAGGATCCGGAGAGGAACGTAGAGATACATATCGATCCGGGCATGATTATAAAGATGGATCGCGCCCTCGCCGAAGTCCTTCTCGGCAACCTCATCTCCAACGCATGGAAGTTCACGTCCAAGATGGAGAAAACCAAAATCCGCTTCTTCCGGGAGCATCAGGACGACGAGGACGTCTTCGTGCTCGAGGACAATGGGGCTGGTTTCGACATGGCCTTCGCGGACAAGCTTTTCTCTCCATTCCAGCGCCTGCACAGCGCCGAAGACTACGAGGGAAGCGGTATAGGACTGAGCATTGCGAGGAGGATCGTCGAGCGGCATGGAGGTAGGATTTGGGCGGACTCCCAACCAGGGAAGGGAAGCTCGTTTTTCTTCACGCTCGGCGGTAAAGGATGAGCAGGAATGAATGAAGAAGCAAAAATGCTACGGAGGATCGAGCGCCCTACCACTGCGTTCATCACGCTCTCCGTAGTGTACGGGGCTCTCCTCATCGTGTCCAACATCATCGTGGTGAAACTCCTGAGGTTCGGGCCATTTCTCATAACTGCCGCGTTCTTCACCTATCCTGCCGTCTACGTCATATCGGACATTATGACGGAAGTATACGGATTCCGCCTCTCCATGAAGGCTATCCGCGCCAATTTCATAGCCCAGGCTCTCGTGTCAGGCGTACTCGCATTGGGCGTCAGCCTCAGCGGAACGGACCCCGGCATACAGGAAGCCATGAAGACCCTCTTTTCCACTACCTGGAGAATAGTCCTCGGTTCCCTCGCCGCGTACTGGGTGGGCGACTGGCTCAATTCCCTCATTCTCTCCAGGCTCAAGGTTCTCCAAAAGGGAAACTGGTTCATCGTGCGTGCCATGGGGTCTTCGATTCCGGCGCATTTCATAGACACGGCTCTCTTCACCGTGGCTGCGTTCTGGGGCATCTGGCCGGCGGCTGATATAGGGCGCAACGTGCTCTCGGAGGGCATCCTCGCCTCGGCGTACGAACTCATCCTCTTTCCCCTCACCTACTTCGCGACTCGGTGGTGGAAGAAGAAGGAGGGCGTGGACGCCTATGACGATCCGAAGGATTACATGCCCTTCGGGGCGGTCAGAAAGAGCGGCTGAAGGCACCCGCACGTCCGGAAACCCCGCGGCAGACGATGCCGCAGGCTCTCCCTCTGCCGGAAAGAGCATGCGATCGAATCGGCTCCTCACAGTCCCGCGGCGAATCGGGCGCCGAAATCCTCGGCTTCGGCCAGGGCTCGAGCGTCCGGTTCCCAGAGGCAACCGAGCCTCTCCTCCCACACTTCGAAGCCTGCCTTGGCAAGTTCCTCCGCTATCAGCTTTGGGGATTCTCCCGACCAGCCGTAACAGCCGAAGGCCGCGGCCTTCTTGCCCTTGAACTTCAAGCCTTCTATCTCCTCGACGAGACCGGCGGCTGCGTTGAGAATGCCTTTGTTGACGGTGGGCGAGCCCATGAGAAAGGCCTTGGAGCGGAACACGTCGGTTATGATGTCGTTCTTGTCCGTCTTGGCCACGTTGTGCACGACGACCGTCGTAGAGGGGCTGGCCTCGACTATGCCCCTGCCCAGGGCTTCGGCTAGCTTCCTCGTGCCATCCCACATGGAGTCGTATGCAATGGTCACCCTGTCCTCTTTCCAATCTGCGGCCCAGGCAGCGTATTTCTTCACGATCTGGAGGGGATCCGTACGCCAGATGACGCCGTGGCTGGGGGCTATGACCTCGACGGGGAGGTTCATGGCCACGACCTCGGAGATCTTCTTGGCGACGAGGGGCGAGAAGGGCGTGAGGATGTTGGCGTAGTACTTGATGCACTCTGCCATGAGCTCGTCCTGGTCGACGAGATCGTTGAAGAGGAGTTCGGAGGCGTAATGCTGGCCGAAGGCGTCGTTGGGAAAGAGCACGGCACCCCCAGCAAGATAGGTGAACATGGAGTCAGGCCAGTGGAGCATGGGCGCCTCGACGAAGACGAGCTTCTTGCCGTTTCCGATATCGACCGAATCCCCGGTTCTGACCACGCGGAAATCCCAGTCCTGGTGGTAGTGGCCTTTCAGTATCTTGGCCCCGTTGGCCGTGCAATAGATGGGCAGGTCCGGGCGGCGGCGCATGAGCTCGGGCAAGGCTCCCGAATGGTCGATCTCTCCGTGGTTCTGGACGACGAAGTCGAGCTTGGCCAAGAGTCCCTCGGCTTCGAGATTGTCTACGAATTCCTTCGCGAAGGGCAGCCAGACCGTGTCGATCAGGGCTGTCTTCTCCTCCTCTACGACATAGGAGTTGTAGCTCGAGCCTCGATGGGTGGAATACTCGCTTCCGTGGAACTTCTTGAGTTCCCAATCGATCTTCCCAACCCACGATACCGAGCCGAGCACATTCCGCTTCATGATCCCTCCTAGAAGGAGCTTTCATCCTTCTAGGAAGAAGTGTACTGCCGATTTGGGCATGAGTCCGTAACGCCCGTTACGAATCGTGAGAGCATTCGTGCCCGCCGCCTCCATGACCTGCACATGCCTGGCCTGAGTCGGCGAGCCGGCCCTCGGCCA
>DATCUA010000178.1:0-2574 GCA_036567645.1 Rectinemataceae bacterium
GGTGAAAATCCGAACTGGATGGGATGAAAGCTCGATCAACTACCTGGACACGGCAGGAGCCGCCGCCGAAGCGGGGGCGGCAGCCGTAACCCTCCATGGGCGCACCAGGGCCCAGGGCTACTCCGGCGCGGCCGATTGGAATGCCATCCGAACCCTCGTCCAGGCCCTGCGCCCCCGTGGCGTACCCGTGTTCGGCTCGGGCGACGCATCCGACGCTGCCAAAGCCGTCCGCATGCTCGAGGAGACTTCCTGCGACGGAGTGATGATAGCCCGAGGCGCCATGGGCAACCCCTTCGTCTTCGCCGAAGCCGTGGCACTGTTCCGCGGCTTGCCCTACGAGCAACCCGATGCGGCGCAGATCGCCTCGGTCGCCAAAAAGCATCTCGAGCGCTCCATCCATTTCCTGGGCGAAAAGACGGCCTGCGCCGAGTTCAGGAAGCAGCTCTGCGCCTACACCAAGGGCAGGCCCGGTGGAGCCGCCTTGCGGGAGAGGGCGGTCAGGTGCTCGAGCCCCTCGGAATTCTTCGAGGTGCTCGAGGATTTCGCGCGATAGCATTCCGCCTCGAAGTGGGCAGGCGCAGACGCGCCCCGACCCGCATTCGAACTTCGATGCGCTATTTTCTGACTTCCGGATTCTTGTCGAGATAGGCGCCGAGCGCCTCCCCGAACTCTTTCGCCCCGCCCTTCGGATCCGAAAGCCATGGAAGCACCAGCTCCTCTTTTATCCTCTTCCAGGAAGGGGGCAGGGCTTCGGCTGGCACGAGGGATTCTTTCGGGGGAAGCATGCCCGACAGATCGCTGTAATACTTCGGCATGATCGATTCGGTCACCTCGACGAGGGAAGAGAAGCCGCCCGCTATGCCGAAGGAGCTCTCGAAGGCGCGCACATCCCTGGATCGCCTGAGGAGGGCCTCGTGGGTTTCGGGATTGAAAAACCAGCGCAGGAATTTCTCTGCAGCGGCCCGGCCGCGTGAGCCCCTCGGAATGCCGGCGAACAGGGCTGTTTCGAGGATGGGGATCTTGCCTTCCCCGCCGAAGTACCGGAAGGCGAACCTGGCCCGCTCCAAGGGAGGAAGGAGGAAGTAGTCGCCGGAGGCCATGGCGGCGAAGAGAATCCTGCCCGATTCCACATTCTTGTACCCGGGAGCCCTGAGGTACTTGAAGGCGAAAGCATCCTCGGCATCGATGGAGCCGGATACCGAGGAAACGAGTTCCTTGAGCGATGATATGAAACCCTCCAGGGCATCGGCGTTCCAGGCGAGGACTTTTCGTTCTTGGCCCTCCCTGAAGGCCACGCCCGAAAGCCTCGACCATTGGAAGAGCATGTCCCTGTCGGGCCAGCGAGGCGAAAAGCCCCGAGCGGACGAATTTTCCGGGAGCGAGGAGAATCGCAGGGAGGCCGATTTGAGATCGGAGATCGACGCTATCGGACCGGGCGGAAGGAAGGCTTCCCTGTCCCTTTCGCCGCCGCGCGATGCCAGGACGAGGAGGGCGTTGAATGAGACCGGGAGGAGGATCTGGTCGGGTCCCCGCCTGCCGGCGGCCAGGAGGGCGGGATAGAAGGCCGTTCGATCGGTGCCGAGTCCCCCCAGGAGGTGGTCGAGACTGATGAACCTGTCCGAGAGAGCCGCTCCGTTCAAGCCGCGGCCGATGACGATGGAGGGGAGGCCGTCTTTTCCGCCTTCGGCTCGGGCTAGGCTGTTCGCGATATTCTCGGCGTAGGACGCCTCGATGAGGAAGCTGTCGTGAGTGGAGTTGAAGAGTTCCACGGCGAGGAGGATCTCGGGAGAGTCGGTCAGGAGGATGGCCTTCCGCGAGGTCGAACAGGAGCCGAGGAGGAGGGCGAGGGCGAGAAGGCTTGCCAGGGCCGGGATTGGCCTGCGAGAATGTGGATGCCATCTGCCCCTCTGGATCATGATCCGACGATATAGTCCCCGGGGCGTCTTGGCAATGGAGCGGGATGGAATCTCGGCTGAACAGACACGCGGACCGTCTCCTCGAGCGCCATGGGGAGAGAGTGTGGAGGCTCGGCCTGGACGCCGGATTCGCCTGCCCGCACAGGGCGTCGGGGAGGGGGCGGGGAGGATGCTCGTTCTGTTCCCCAGAAGCCGGACTCGCTGCCTACCAGCATGAGGGCTCCCGCCTCGTCGTAGGGCTAGAGGAGCAGATCGAGCGGGCAGTCCTCTTCTCGGAGCGCAGATACGGCGCGAAGCGTTTTTTCCTCTACTTCCAGGCCTACACCTGCACCAATTTGCCAGAGGATGAACTCGCCCCCATATACGATCGCGCCATCGGCTGTCTCGAGAGCCTGCGCCCGGGTTCCCTGGCGGGCATCGTGGTGTCGACCAGGCCCGATTGCTTCGATCAGGGCAAGGCCGAGCTCCTCTCGGGCTATGCCCGGTCGGGGCTCGAAGTATGGGTGGAGCTGGGGCTCCAGTCATCCGACGAGGCGAGCCTCGCCCGTATGCGCCGCGGCCACGATTCGGCTTCATACGCCCGCGCAGCCGAGGTGGCGGGCCAGGCGGGCTTGCGCAGGGCCGTCCACCTCATCCTCGGCCTCCCGGGCGAAGGCTT
>DATCUA010000179.1:0-1898 GCA_036567645.1 Rectinemataceae bacterium
CCTGCGGCCTTGCGCCGTCCCAGCTTCACCACGCCCCCCGCGAGTATGGAATTGGAGGCGCCCACCAGGCCCTGGGGCCTGAGCCACATCATGAGGATGATGAGGAGGGCGTACACGACGAGGCGGTACTGGGATATGGGCCTGAGGAACTCGGTGAGGAAATTGACGATGACCGATCCCACGGCCGGGCCGAGCAGGGTTCCCTGGCCGCCGATTATCACCATGGAGAGGATGTTGAATCCCTCGTCCAAGGAGAATATGTCCGAGGATATGAACTTGAAGTAGGGGGCGAAGGCGGCCCCCGCTATGCCCGCCCAAAAGGCTCCGTACATGAAGTTGGTCGCCTTGTAGAAGCGCGTTTCAACCCCCAGGGAGCGAGCGGCCAGCTCGTCCTCGCGTATGGAGAGCCAGGCCCTGCCCACTCGGGAGTTGACGACCCGGTAGGTGCAGAAGAAGAAGAGGGCCACGAGGGCGAGGAAGATATAGTAGTAATGTATGGAACGCGAAACCTTGAATCCGAAGAAGATGGGCGCGGGGATGCCCTTTATGCCCACGGGGCCTCCCGTAAGCCCCTCCCAGTTCAGGGCCACGAGCCTGATTATCTCGGAAAATCCCAGGGTCACTATGGCGAGGTAGGTGCCCCTCAGCTTGAGGGTGGGCATTGCCACGAGGAGCCCTATGGCCGCGGCCATGATTCCGCCCAGGGGCAAGGCTATCCAGAACGACACGCCGAGCTTGGTGGCCAGGATGGCCTCGGTGTAGGCGCCTATGCAGAAGAACCCCGCGTGCCCGATGTTGAACTGGCCGGAGTAGCCGTTGATGACGTTGAGCGATCCCGCGAGGATCATGTACATGAGGATCCTGCATATGACGCCCATCACGTAGGACTTGGGGTAGACTATCGGCAAGGCGACGAGGGCCGCGGCCAGGACTACGCCAGCCGTAATCTTCGCTCCCCTGGGCAGGGCCTTGGCGCGAGAAACGAGCTTGTTCACGGCCTCACCCCCCGCTTGCGCGCGAAGCCTTCCGGCTTTATGAGCAGCACCAGCACCAGGAAGATGAAGGCGAAGATGTCCCTGAAGCTCGCCGATGCGAAGGTTATGCCCAGGTTCTCGATAACGCCCAGCGAGAGGCCGCCCAACGCGGCGCTGGGTATGTCGGTGAGCCCTCCCAGGACTGCGGAGGAGAAGGCCTTCATTCCAGCCGATCCTCCCATGGTCGCTATGAGGGTCTGGTAATAGATGGCGAGGAGCATGCCCGCTATGCCTCCGAGGCCAGAGCCTATGCAGTTCCCCGCGAGGGTGGTGGCCCGCACGTCTATGCCCATGAGGGCGGCCGCCCTCTTGTCCTGGCTCACCGCCCTGAGCATGACGCCCCATCGCGTCCTGTTGAGGAGGAGGAAGAGGAGGAGGGAAAAGGCTATAACCGTGACGATCACGATTATCTGGACCAAGGTGAGGCCGACGACTCCCGAGCCGAAGAACCTGTTCTCTACTATGCCCAGGAGCGGCATGGCGTTGGGCCCTATCAGGATCTGGGCAAGATTCCTGAGGAGCATGGACACGCCGATGGTGAGAAGGAGGGATATGTGCCTGGGCGCGTCGAAAAACTGCTCATAGCACACCTTGTATACGAATATCCCGATGAAGGCGCTCGCCGCGAAGCTGGCCAGCACGCCCCAGAGGAGGTTGTTGCCGAAGAACTGGAAGGCGAAATACGAGGCGAATGCGCCCGTCATGATTATCTCGCCGTGGGTGAAGGTCACCAGGCCCACCACGCCCACGACCACCGAGTAGCCTATGGCCATGAGGGCGTAGATGGAGCCTTGGCAGATACCGTTGATCAGCTGCGAAAGGTAATAATCCATAGCTGCCCCTGGGGCGGCTCGGCGAGCGGGG
>DATCUA010000180.1:0-1559 GCA_036567645.1 Rectinemataceae bacterium
TGCTCCTTTTCCCTGCCCAGGTCGGTGTTGAGGAGGCTCATGTAGCCTTCTCTGCCCCCCCAGAAAACGTATCCAGCCCCATCCAGGGCTATCGTGGCATCCAGAGCGGCCTTCACCTGGGCGGCGGCCTGGGCGACCACGAGGAAATCCGGATTGGTGGCAGCCCCGTTCATGTAGCGGGGATTTCCGAAGAGGTTGGCGGTGCCCCAGAGGAGCTTTACGCCCGTGGCTTTCTGGCGCTCAGCCGCAAGCTCGACGAGCCGCGCGAGGTTGCGCTCGCTCTCGGCGGGACTCGAGCCCTCGGGAGCGAGATCCCTGTCGTGGAAGCAGTAGAACTCGGCTCCCAGCTTGGTGATGAACTCGAATGCGGCGTCGAGCTTGCGCTCGGCCTTGCCCATGGCTCCGCCCGGCCCCTCGTCCCAGGGACGCACGAGGGTGCCGGAACCGAACATGTCGGTTCCGTCCGCGCAGAATGAATGCCAATAGGCCACCGAAAACCTCAGGTGCTCGGCCATGGTCTTGCCGCCGAACACGCGCTCGGGTTCGTAGTACTTGAACGCGAGGGGGTTGTCGCTCTTCGGGCCTTCGTACTTGATGCGGCCGATCCCGGGAAAATATTCCCTGTCGCCCGAAAAAAGCTTGGTCATGGTTTCCTCCTATCGGTACAGGGGGCTCAAGGCTTCCAGATATTGGACATAGCTCTGGTAGGCTCGTTCGTAATAGCCAGCGGCTTCCGGATCGGGATGGATGAGCCCGCTCTCCTCTGCCTCCAGGTAGTCCCGGGCTATGGCAACGATGCCGCGCGGAGCGGAACCGCGCGAGGCTTCTGGGGCCGAGAGCGAAGATCGTTCTAGGCAGAACTGCGCCTGGAAGGCCGCGCCCATGGCCGCCGCCTCATCCACCCGTGGAACGCGGACTGGCAGGCCCATGATGTCGGCCGTCAATTGCCGCCAGAGCCGGCTCTTGGAGCCTCCGCCCGTGAGCCGTATCTCCCTGGCTGAAAAGCCCTGCGAAGTGAAGGCTTCCAGGCCTGCCTTCATGCCGAAAATCGCCGATTCCATGGCCGCCCGAGCCAGATTGGCAGCCGTAAAGTTATCAGCCCTCGCCCCTTGCACGCTCGCCCTGCCGTGGGGAAGGTTGGGCACCCTCTCGCCGTTGAAGAAGGGCAGGACGACGAGGCCGCCAGCTCCCGGGCGGGCCGATTCCGCGAGGGCGTTGAAACCTTCCAGACCCAGGCTCAGGAGGGATCTTATCTGTTCGCTCGCCACCGTGCAGTTCATGGTGCACAAGAGGGGAAGCCAGGCGCCTGTCGAAGAACAGAAGGCGGCGAGCCTGACTGAGGGATCTACGATGGGTTTGTCCGAGTGCCCGAAGAGGGTGCCCGATGTGCCCAGGCTCATGGCGAGAAGGCCGTCTTCCAAGGTGCCCGTGCCTATGGCGCTCATCATGTTGTCCCCTCCCCCGCAGGAAACGAGAGCTCCTTCGGGCAGGCCCCAGCGCAAGGAGGCGGCGCCGCTTACTCTACCGGCGGTTGCATCGTGGGAGATCACGGGAGGCAA
>DATCUA010000181.1:0-1802 GCA_036567645.1 Rectinemataceae bacterium
GGCCGCCGCCGCTTCATCCGTGGAGGTGGATTTGACGAAGATGACGAGGACGTCGGAGCCGGCGGCCTCGGCCTTGTCTGCGGAAGCTCGCGGCCGCACGACCTGAACCTGACCGGTGGCGGCATCCTCGATGGAAAGCCCCTGGGCGTTGATGGCGTCCACGTGCTCTTTGTAAACGTCGTAGAGGAGCACATCCTGGCCGACGGCCGCGAGCTTCCCCCCGAAGAGGGAGCCCATGGCCCCCGAGCCGACAATCGTGATCTTCATCAGAGCGCCTTGAGGCAGTCCGCCAAAGCCGATACCGCGGCGCTGAGCTCCTCGGAGCTGATGACGAGGGGAGGCTGCCACCGCAGGACGTTGCCGTAGGTGCCGCCCACGCCGATGAGGAATCCCTTGGATCTCATCGCCGCGCGGATCTTGCCCGCTTCCTCGTTGGCGGGGGTCTTGGCCGAATCGCGAACGAGCTCGATGCCGATCATGAGGCCCTTGCCGCGCACATCACCGATGAGGGGATACTTCTTCTGCAGTTCCTTGAGTTCTCCCATGACTTTCTCGCCCTTGACCAGGGCTTTTTCCGGGATCTTTTCTCGAAGCATGTAATCGAGGTTGGCCACGCCGGCAGCGCAGGACACGGGGTTGCCGCCGAAGGTGGAGAGATGGTCGCCCGGCTTGAATGAGTCGGCTATCTCGGGCCGGGCTATGAAGGCCGAAAGAGGGAAACCGTCGGCTATACCCTTGGCGAAGGTCATGATGTCCGGTTCGACATCGTAATGTTCCACGGCGAAGAGCTTGCCCGTGCGCCCGTAGCCGCACTGGACCTCGTCGAGGAAGAGAAGGATTTCGTGCTTGTCCAGGACCTTCTTCACTTCCTTGTAGTATTCCGTGGGGGGAACGATGATGCCGCCCTCTCCCATCACCGTTTCCGCTATGAAAGCCGCCACGTTCCCGGAGGTGTCGTACTGGATGGTCTTCTCCACGTACTTCGCGCAGTAGAGGTCACAGGAGGGATATTCCTTTGCGAAGGGGCACCTGTAGCAGTAAGCGGCCGGATGGAAGGCCACGCCCGGTATGTATGGGCCGCCGCCCTTTTTGCGATCCTTGTTGCCCGTGATGGAGAGGGTGGCCAGGCTCCTGCCGTGGAACGAGCCCTGGAGAGCTATGAATTCTGTCTTCTTGGTGAACTGCTTGGCCATGCGCATGGCTCCCTCGTTGGCCTCGGCTCCGCCGTTGCCGAAGAAGGTCTTCTGGAGCCTGCCCGGGGTGACCTCGGCAAGCTTTTCGGCAAGATCGGCCACGGGAATGGAGTGGTAGATGTAGGAGCAGCAGTGGACGAGCTTGTCTATCTGCGCCTTGGCTGCCGCGGCCACTTCGGGATTGTTGTGCCCGGCGTTAACGACGGAAATTCCAGCGTAAAGGTCGGTATATTCCTTGCCGTCCTCTCCGTAGATCTTGGATCCCGAAGCCTTGGCCACGACGATGGGCTCGACGGACTTGACGAACGATGTGTTGACGTACTTCTGGTACTTTTCGATCGTGTTCATGGACGATGCTCCTTGTCTGCGCCGCCGGCATCGAGGCTTCGAGCCCCTATCCGGCGATCGGCATATTTATGCAAGCGGGTACAAGTATACCCCGCATGCTCTTCCGGTCAATTCTCCCGGCTATTTTCCGTACTTGGCCCAGTGGGCGCCGAAGATCGTGTTCTCGTCGGGGAGGACGGGGGCGATGGGCTTGGACACCCAGGTGATGTTGAGCATGTGCTTCCAGTGGATGTTCTCGTTCGTGATGTTCCCGCCCCAGGT
>DATCUA010000182.1:0-1834 GCA_036567645.1 Rectinemataceae bacterium
GGCGGCAACCTGCCCACCACGCCCTACACCACCCGCCCCGACGGCCGGGGACCCGCCTGGTCAAATAGCCTCTTCGAGGACGCCGCCGAGTTCGGCATGGGTATGAGGCTCACCGGCGACAAGATGACCGAGTACGCCAGGGAACTCCTGGCCGAGGCAAGGGGCAAGGGAGTCGATGCATCACTCGCCGATAAGCTTCTTTCCAACCCCATGAAGAGCGACGAGGAAATCGAAACCCAGCGCGCGGCCGTGGCCGAGCTCAAGAGCGCCCTCGCCGATAAAAAGGACGAGTGGGCCAAGGAACTCGTCAACGTGGCGGATAGCCTCATCAAGAAGTCGGTCTGGATCATTGGCGGCGACGGCTGGGCCTACGACATAGGCTTCGGCGGTCTGGATCACGTCCTCGCCTCAGGCAAGAACGTCAATGTCCTGGTTCTCGACACCGAAGTGTACTCGAACACGGGCGGCCAGGCATCCAAGGCCACCCCCGTAGGCGCCATCGCCAAGTTCGCCACCTCTGGCAAGGAAACGATGAAGAAGGACCTGGGCATGATCGCCATGAGCTACGGCTACGTCTACGTTGCCCAGGTGGCTATGGGCGCCAACATGAGCCAGACCATCAAGGCCTTCAGGGAAGCCGAGAGCTACGACGGCCCATCCATCATCATCGCCTATTCCCACTGCATCAACCAGGGAATCGACATGATGCGCGGCCAGAACCAGCAGAAGGCCGCCGTCGAGTCTGGCGTCTGGCCTCTCTATCGCTATGATCCCAGGCTCAAGGCCGAGGGCAAGAATCCCTTCCAGCTCGACTCCAAGGAGCCGGACTACAGCAAACTCGACGGCTACATGTACGCCGAAGTGCGCTTCAAGTCTTTGAGGGAAGCCAATCCCGAAAGGGCCGCTGCACTTCTCGAAAAGCAGCGCGGGCTCATCGAGCGCAGGTTCAAGGAGTACCGCTACCTGGCCGACAGGCCTTTCTAGGCGAAGTATGCGGCGAGTCTGGGTTTCAGGCTCGCTTCCATCGGGAGAGGCGGCTCGCATTGGCCGCCTCTCCTTTTTTGCCTACAGGGTGGATTCCTTGTTTCGCTCTAAGGATTCCCACTCGCACTTGACGGCAATGCCGGCCTCGGGTAACCTGGCCGCGCTGTCATGAAAAAATTGCTTGCTTTCAAATGGACTCTATCGGCCGGGGCTCTCATCCTCGTAGCCCTCCTCCTGCCCTCGGGCTCGATACCGAAGATTTCCTCGCCTCTCGCCCTGGACAAGGTTGCCCACTGCATCCTCTTCTTCCTCTTCGCGTTCGCCTTCGGAGAAGAGTACAGGCGAGAGAGGAAAACGGATCCCCGGCTCCTCGAAGATATCGCTATCATCGTCCCCTTCATCATCTTTTCCGAACTCCTCCAGCTCTTGACGAGCACAAGGCATTTCGAATGGTTGGACATGGCCGCCGACTCCCTCGGAGCGGTTTTAGCCCTCCTGATTCGCGGCATCGTGCACAGATGGCGCAAAGGCTAAAATCCCTGTCTGCGCGGGCCCCTGGAACTTGCACGGATATGACAAGGGGGCGTCGTTTGAAGCGACGCCCCCTCACATGCTGATGACCATGAACCTGGGAAATGTTTTGAATTGTTATTACATACCTTTCTTACTTGTGAAACAAAAAGCTCTCTTGTTTCTATGCAATCCTCCGATATCCGGGTAGCCAAAGCAAGCCGCCAAGCCCAGGTAAAATGTAGACATTTGTCTACACGCGCTACGAGATCGTCATTTGGCACTTTTTGGCACTTCCGTATCTCGACTTTCATCCTGCCTATGCGTGTGCTATAAGGGG
>DATCUA010000183.1:0-3259 GCA_036567645.1 Rectinemataceae bacterium
CCCTCGTGCCGGGCTGGAAGGCCGAGGATGCGGCCTTGTTCTCCTCCATAGACCCGACCTGGCACTTCTTCAAGCTCCAGATCGAGGACTTCGCCGCGAGCATCGCCTCGGGCAATCGCCCCGCCGTCACTGGAGAAGATGGAAGGGAAACGGTGAGGATTATCGAGGGCATCTACCGATCTCAGGCCGAGGGCATGCCGGCTGGCTAGTCGCCCTCCCTGTCCTTGGGGAATTTCGCCCGTATCGAGTCCACAACCCTCATCAAGTGCTCCCGGTCTTCGCCCTTGAAATCGATCTTGGGCACGAGGCGCGAGAAGAAGGGCTTAACGAAGTGCTCCATCCGCGAAGCCTGGGTTTCGTACTGCGAATCGTGATCCATCATCATGACCGTGCAAGAGAGCGGGCGGTTGTAGCTGCCTATGACAGCGAATCCCAGCTTTTCGTACATCTTTATGAGCTTGGCTTCGTCGGTGAACACGTCGAGGAATATCTTTTTGGCGCCCCGGGCTCTCGCGTAGAGATAGGCGAGGGTCATGATTGAGAAGGGGATTATGCTGGTCCTCTCCTCGCGCACGACCGCCAGCCTGTCTATCTCGGCGTAGATGGAGCCGTCCATGAAGCGCGAGATGTCGAAGTTCGCCTGGATCGGGATGGGCTGGTCTCTGTCCGAGATGTGGAGGCTGGCCGTTCCCACGGGCTGCAAGCCCTTGTAGGCGAGGACATGGAAGGCCGTCTCGTCTTCCTTGCGGCGGATGGATTCCTCCTGGTAACCCTTTTCGCCCACGAGAACCTTGCGCTGGATGAAAAAGGAATCCTCCAGCTCCCTCGTGTCCGTGGCATGGACGAAGCGCACGCGGTTTCGCTCCTGGTTGGCCGCCGGCAGGATGACCGTGAAAGAAGTCCCCTTGCTCTCCTTGGAATCCAGGAGTATCCGCCCGCCCAGTTTGGAGACGATATGGTGGGCTATTGAGAGCCCCAGCCCCGTGCCGGCCCCCGGCTCCTTTGTGGTGAAGAAGGGGTTGAAGACCTTGTCCAGGTTTTGCTTGTCTATGCCCTTTCCTGTGTCCTGGACCACCACGACGACGTCGTAATCCTCCTGGTACACGTCGAGGCTCAATATCCCGTCCGAGTTCATAGCCTGGACGGCATTGACCACCAGGTTGAGGAAAACCTGCTGGAGTTCGGTGGAATTGGCCTGGATCTCGCTCGTCTGGTTGTAGTTCTTGCGGACGGTTATGCTCCCGAAGTCTATGCCGCGCATGGCCAGCTTGAGGGAGTTTTCCAGGACAGTCACCACATTGACCAGTTCGGGCGAGCTCTTGGTCTTGCGCGAGTACACCATGAGGTCCCGTATCACCTCTGCGGCATTCTGGGCGTACCGGATTATATCCTGCGTATACTCCTGGAGTCTCGATCCCTCGGGCGTCTCTGGCAACATCAGGTCGGCCGTGCCGAGGATGGCGCCGAGGGGATTGTTGATCTCGTGCGCGATGCCGGAGACGAGAGTGCCTATGCCCGCCAGCTTTTCCGACTGGATGAGCTCTTCTTGCAGGGTCTTCTGCTTGGTGACGTCCTGGAAGAACTCCAGGAAGATCATGGGCGAATCCTTGGGCGTGGCTATCGGATAGAAGTTGAGCTGGAAGTTGAGGAGGCCCTTGGCGTCCTGCCGCTCGACGCTGAACGGAAGCCTCGTATGGAGGCAATCCTGAGCCATGCACTCGATACAGGGGCGATCCCTGTCGAAGAAGGCTTTGTAGCACTTGCTTCCTATAAGCTCCTCCGCGCTCTTTTCGAAATACTTTCGGGCGGCGAAGTTGGCCGCCACCACGTTGTAGTTGATGTCCTGTATCGATATGGGCGTGGTGATTCCGTTGAAGAAGGCGTCCAGCTTGTTGCGCGACAAGGCCAGTTCGTTGTTCGTATGCTGGAGCCGTTTCTGCTGGAGCTTGAGCCGCTCGAACGTGATGGCGTTCTCCAGGGCTACCGAACACTGATCGCCCAGGAGCTGGAGGGTTTCGGCATCCGACTGGTTGTAGTAGTCCTTGTCCGTCCTGGGGCCGAGGACGAGGAAGCCGTTGAGCCTCTCCTTGAAACGCAACGGGAGGATGAGCGTTGCGTTCACCGCCCTCTTCTGCCCTCCCCGCTCCAGATTGACCGCTATGTTCCCCTGCTGCTGGACGAGGTTTTCGCCGTTTTCCTTGCGCCCTCCCTGGTGGTGGAGCACGTGGTATTTCAGAAGCTCGTCGCCCTTCTGGAGGATGATCTCCTCATTGTAGCCGTTGAGCACCTCATCGCCGTATGGGACGTTGTGCGCAGCGTTGAGCCTGAAATTGCGCGAGCCGTAGTCGTTCACCAGCATGAAGGCCCATTCCAGGCTGAATGTGGACACGATCTTGTCTATGGTCAGGCTGCCCAGCATCTCCAGGTCGACTATGGAGGTTAGGCTAGCCGAGAACTTGCGGAGACTCTGGTAGTAGGTGAAGGTCTTGCCCCCGTACACCCGCTCCAGGAAGTTGAGGATTGTCGTCCTCAAGGGGGAGAGGATCAGGGAAGAGAAGAGCCCGAGCACGGCTGAGATACCGAGGACCTTCTGGAAGGAGATCGCGCGTTCTAGCCTGAAGAAGAGGATGAAGATCAGGAGGAAGATTATAGCGCTGATCACGGTCACGAAGATGGTGAGGATGATCCGCATGACGACGGTGGAGTAGTGGACGAGCCGATACTTGTAGACCGCGAAGAAGATGATGGCTGCGTTGATGGTGGCCGTGAAGAGATCGATGGGGTAGCGCCCCAAGGGGGCGTAGAGGTTCATCGCTATGCCGATGAGCATGATGATGACGCCCAGGGAGACGAGCTTGAGGGTCTTCTTCTTGAATTTATTGTTACTGAGCGAAAGTTCTCTCGCTACGAGGAGGATAGCCATGATGAGGTAGATGTAGGAGAGCGCATAGGCGAATACCGATCCTCTTCCCAGCGTGTAGTAGAAGACATTGTCCTTGAATCCCGCGTCGACGACTATGCGCCCGGCGAAATTGAGGTAGAGGAGGAAGACGTAGATGCCGTATCCGATGTAGAGGAAGATCCTGTATCGCTTTTTCGAAGTGCCAGTGAGATAGATCAGTGTGCCGAATATGGAGATGGGGCCGCCCAGGAGGCCGACGAGCATGACCTTGTTCCAGACCAGGGGTGTGAAGAGGGCTACATTGGCGTGCATCATGGCCGAGCCGAAACTCCAGAGTGCCATGAAACCCATGTAGAT
>DATCUA010000184.1:0-5261 GCA_036567645.1 Rectinemataceae bacterium
CTCTCGTCGCCCGCCACTCCGACTGAGCGTACAGGCAAGAGGACGGCAAAGGCTTGCCATATCTTGTCGTACAAACCCCGCGAGCGCAGCTCGGCTATGTAGATCGCGTCGGCATCGCGGAGGATATCGCATTTCTCTTTCGTAACCTCGCCAAGTATGCGCACTCCCAAGCCCGGCCCCGGAAAGGGGTGTCTTCCCACGACGGTTTCGGGAAGGCCGAGTATCCGGCCGAGAGCTCGCACCTCGTCCTTGTACAAGCGGTCCAGAGGCTCGATCACCCTCCCAGCCTGGCGCTTTTTTTCCACGAGGGGGCTACGGACGTTGTGATGGCTCTTGATCACCTGAGCCTTGGCACCCACGCCCTTGCCCGATTCTATGAGATCGGTGTAGAGGGTCCCCTGGACGAGGAAAGCCTCGGGTATGCCCAAGGCCGCAACCTCTCGTTCCTGGATCGTGATGAAGAGATCCCCAATTATCCTGCGCTTCTTTTCAGGATCGGAAATCCCCGAGAGGGCGCCCAGGAACTCCTTTTCGGCGTCCACCTTCCTGAGGTGACGGGCGCCGAGAGACGAGAGGTTGCGCATGACCTCCTCGCTCTCTTCCTTGCGCATGAGACCTGTGTCGATGTACAGCAGGTATACCTGGCCGGGATCGAGAGTCTTGAGCAGAAAAGCTCCGGCCACCGTGGAATCCACTCCACCCGAGATGAGGAGGAGTACCGGGCTCTTCCCCACCCGCTCGCGCAGGATCCGTCCCTCTTCCTGGAGATAGGCTTCCATGGACCAGCCTGGAGAGGCGGCGCAGATACCCAGGACGAAGTTGCCCAGGATATCCGAACCTTTTTCGCAATGGCTCACCTCAGGATGGAACTGGACTCCCCAGCGGGGCAGGCTCTCGTGAGCGAGGGCGGCTGGGATTCCCCCTTCAGAGGAGGCGAGAACCTTCCAGCCGGGCGCCGGTCGGGATATGGAATCGCCGTGGCTCATCCAGGACACGAATCCAGCCCCAACACCCGAGAAAAGCGGATCGGAGATGCCCAAGGGAGCGATCTTGACGGGTTTCCGCCCGTATTCGCGCTCGGCCAACCTCTCCACTCCCCCGCCTCCGTCGATTGTCATCCTCTGTATCCCGTAGCAGATGCCCAGGATTGGCAGCGAAGCGGCGTAGGCCGATGGATGAATCTCCGGAGCCCCCTGCTGGTAGACGCTGTAGGGCGAGCCCGAGAGGATGATGCCCCGGCAGCCCTCGAGCCGAGCGGGATCCAGAGCCCCGTCCCCGGGCAGGATTTCCGAGTATACGCCCAACTCCCTCACTCTCCGCCCGATGAGCTGGGTATACTGGCTTCCGAAATCGAGTATCAGGATCTTGTCCACGGGCTCTCCCTCACGATGGTCTGCACTCTGTCGGAACCAACCGAAATTATGGATATCGGGGTCTCGGTATAGTCCTCGATGAATTCGATGTATTCCCGCGTGCGCAGGGGGAGCTCTTCCCAGCTTCTGCAGGCGTCAATAGGCACCTGCCAGCCCGGGAACTTCTTGAGCACGGGTTCTGCCCTGTCGAGATCGCCTATGGATGCGGGGAAGTCCTCGACGATGCGTCCGCCTATCTTGTAGGCTACGCAGGCCTCGAACTCAGGCAGGGCGTCGTACACGTCGATATGAGTCAGCACCAGTCTGTCCAGGGAGTTGACCCTGCAGGCGTAGCGCAAGGCCACGAGGTCCAGGTAGCCGCAGCGGCGCGGCCTCCCGGTGGTCACCCCGTACTCGTTGCCTGTTTCCCTGATGTAGTGAGAAAGAGAGCCTGGAGTGTCGTCGGCGAATTCTGTGGGGAAGGGGCCGTTGCCTACCCTGGTGGTGTAGGCCTTGAAGACGCCGAGAATGCGGTCTATATGCCTTGGGCCTATGCCGCCCTGGGCGGCCGCCCCGGCTGCGCATGACATCCCCGAGGAGACGAAGGGATAGGTGCCCGTATCGATGTCGAGGAGGGCGCCCTGCGCTCCCTCGAAGAGGGTCCAGGAGTTCCTGTGTCGAGCCAGGTAGGCCGAAGCGTCCACGATCATAGGATCGAGCCTGTCGCGCCAGGAGTCCAGGAAAGCCCTGTCCTCGGGTTCGAGATTGATTAGGCGATCAGGATCGCCTATATCCGCCAAGCGAACCCCGTCCCTCGACGCCTTGAGCGAATACGCCACGCCGATGCCCCTGCCTGTAGTGCCTATCGGGTTGCGCCGCGCGGCGTCGGCTGCCTTGTCCATCTCCTTGTAGCGCGGAAGGACCAGGTGGGCCCTGTCCGAGATGAGCACCCTGCCTTCCCAGTCTACGCCGCGTTCGGCCAGGTCTCCCAGCTCCTTGAAGAGAGCCTCGGGATCGATGACCATGCCGCTGCCCAGGATGACTATTTTATCGGGGTAGAGGATGCCCGAAGGCACGAGATGGAGGGCGTACTTCGTCTTGGACAGGACTATCGTGTGTCCCGCGTTAGCCCCGCCGGAAAATCGGACGACGATCCCCGCCTCGTGGGCGAGGTAGTCCACGATCTTCCCCTTGCCCTCGTCGCCCCACTGGGCTCCGATGATCACGACATTCATTGGCAACTCCTCGCCTCGGATTCTGGGTCAGCGCTTTTGCGCGAAAATCCTGTAATTTATGTCGGGAAAGAGATTGTCCTTTTTTTCGAGAGATGTCAGCCATTCGGTTTCCACCGTGTTGGCGCACAGCATCTCGTAAATCCTCGTAAAATTGCCAACGGATTCCTCGATCTGGCGCCTCGCGAAGGAAGCCGACTTCCCCGAGCGGAGGAGCAAAGGCCAGTCCGAGCTCATGGTGAGCAGCGCCTCCCTGGCGCCTTGGTTCAAAATCCTCTCCCGCAAGCCGGACTCGTTGGGGAAGCGCTCGGCCAGCTCCATCATGCGCTCGATCGCCTGGTGGCTGTGCCGATGGACCCAGTCGTTGGATCCGTCAAGCCACACCTCGGCGTAGCCGCCCTCGCCCCAGGAAGAAAACTCGGGCTCGGATTCGGGGCTGTCGGGATGGCTACGCAGATACTCGCTCAAAGTCACCAGCTGGAGCTCATCCGCTTCCCGCTTTCGGGCGGCCGCGCGGAAGAGAGCCTCGAGGAACTGGGGCCCCTCGAACCACCAGTGGCCGAAGAGTTCGGCATCGTATGGACAGACGATGAGCGGACTCCTGTCCTGCATCCAATAGCTGGCGGCCCGGGCAGCCGATTTCCTTTCCTTCAAAAAGGCGTGTGCATGCTCGTTCGCCTTGGCGGCCGCGGCGAGAGGCTCGTAGGGTCGCTTTTGGTCGGTATGTCCCGTGACAGCCCAGTACTTGAATCCGGTGAAGCCCCGCTCTACGCCCGGGGCCAGATACGGCCCGACATAAGAGACGGGCAGATCGTAGCCGATATCCCGGTAGAAGTCCCGATATACAGGATCGGCTGGATAGCCTTCGGTTTCGGACCATACTGCCTTGGTGGCTCCCGCGTCCCGGATGAAGATGTCCAACCCCCTCTTGTCCCGGATCGGGGAGAATGACCCATAGAAGGGCGTGGGCTTGCCGAGCAGGGCGCCCCTGGTGGTGACGATGGTATAGCGCAGGTTGTAGTCGCGCAGGAGGTCTCCGAGCCCGGGATACCAGCCCATCTGGGGCAGCCAGAATCCTTGGGGATTCTTGCCGAACACCGAGCGGTGCATGACGATGGCCATTTCTATCTGGGCGCGGACAGCCTGAGGCGCGTCCTGGTAGAGGGGGAGGAAGGCATGGGTGGCCCCGGATGTGAGGAGCTCTATGCGGCCACGCTTGTAGAAGTAATCGAAGCCTCCGACAATGTTCCTACCATAGAGGACGTCGAAATCCTCCTTGTTCCGAGCGTTGAGGTCATGGTAGAGCTTGCTCAGGGGGAAGAATACAGGATCGTTCTCCAACCGGCGCTTTTCTTTGGCGGAGAGCTCGAGCTGGAGATCGAGATACGAGGCGTAGCGCTCCATGAGGAGCTTGTCCATCAGCATGGAAAGCAGGGTCGGAGATATGGACAGACTCAGCTTGAAGGGAATGCCCTCAGTGTCCAGCTTCCTGAAAAGGCGCAGGAGGGGAAGGTAGGTCTCTGAAATGGCTTCGAAGAGCCAGCGCTCCTCGAAGAAGCTTTCATGCTCGGGCTTGCGCACGAAGGGGAGATGGGCGTTGAGCACGAGAGCGAGGCAGGGCCTCTCCATTGGCATCAGATCTCCTCGTCCGAGGCCAGAACCCTGGCCGGGTTTTCGTCCTTGGCTTCCACCAGATGGAGCCCGTCCACGCCTGAGAGAAGGAGGAGGCTTTTCGTCACCCGTGGCGATTTTGCCGCTGGCCTCATGTAGTAGAGGGGCATCCTCAGCTCCTTGGATCGCGCGAGAACCCTTGTCTTATCGCTTTCCCGCAAGCACAGATCCACCCTGTACACGGAACCGGGCATGGGCACGTTGATATACCATTTCCAGTCGTCCAGGGTGATAGGGATATCGAAGAAATCCTTCTTGTGGTCTCCCTGGCGCCTGATCTCGGTGACGCGGAGAAAGAGGCTGTACTGGCCCTCCTGCTCTGCAAGGGGCCCTCTGCGGCGCTCCGCTATATCCCAATATGCGTAGATCCATGCGGGATCGCGCGGCAAGGCCCTGATCATCGTTTCGTTGTAGCGCTCCGGCAAGACCGCGCCCGAAAGAGGTTGGGGCGTCCTGTAGGAGGTCCCGGATAGTTTTTTCTCTTCCACATGGCCGGTGCCATCGTGGCTGAACACCCGTTCCCCGCTATCCTCCTCGAGGGCATCGAGTATCTCCTCCAGTATGAAGGGCCTGTCGAGGCCTTCGGGGATATAGATGCCCATCCTCTCGGCTATATGCGCCAGCTCATTATCCGAGAGCAAGGATAGCTTTTCGGGATTCACGGCCTAATACTGAAAAATGGCGGAGGGAATGTCAAGTACGAGGGGAATCGGGCATTTCAGGCGCGTTCGCCTCCGAATCGGCTGCCCGGGAGCGCCTGCGCCGGGTTCTGGGCGGCTTGGGGTTCGGCCGTTCTCCACATTCTCCGCAGATGGCCACGATAGCCTCTTCCAGAGGGAGGCGAGGGGGATTCATAGGCGCGATGAAGGCGCGGATTTCGGCTAGGCGCTCCGAAAAGCCCTTCGTGGAGGCTTCTCCTCCAGGGATGTCGGCGAGCCCGCCTTCGCGCCAGCCACTCCTGGAGATGAAGGATTTGAGGAAATATTGGAGGGAGAGGCTGAGAGAT
>DATCUA010000185.1:0-13176 GCA_036567645.1 Rectinemataceae bacterium
ATCTTTCCCAGACACTCTACCAGGAGCCTGTGGTCCTCCTCCTGGGGCAGGCCGGAAACCGCCACGACGCCCACCTGCCCCGTGCCCTCGACGATGATGGGGAAGGCGCCCCCATGGGCCGAGTATTCCTGGTCGGAGATGAAATACTTTTCGCCGAGGGTTTTCCCCTGGCTCTTCAGGAGATTCCCTATATAGAAGGAAGAGTGGCCGAAGCGGTTGACTGTGCGTCTTTTGCGCTGGATCCACTGGTCGTTGTCGGCGGAGGCGCCGGGTAGAGAGACATGGAAGAGCTGGCGCTCGCCGCGGCTAATGTCTATGGCGATAGGAAGACCGTCGGCTATCGCCTTTTCCATGATGAGCATGCCTAGCTTCATGGCTTGGGTTTCATCGAAGGCGGGAAAGCGAAGCTCGGCTTCCTGTTTGAGGAGGTCTTTCAGGATATCGTCCATTGCGATTCTCCTTCTCCATTCAGTCGCAGGCGGGCGCCGACAGGCCCGGGAAGGCTATCTCCACGACGTCCAGGGCTATCTGGAGCTCCTCGTTGGTGGGGATGACGAGGATGGTAGTTGGGGAATAGGGCGTCGATACGATGCCTTCCTTCCTCCCGTTGGCCTCGTTCTTGGCGTAGTCCATGACAATGCCTATGTTCTCCAGCCTGTGGCAGATGCGCTCGCGCATTCTCACCCCGTGCTGACCTATGCCGCCTGTGAACACGAGGCCGTCCACCTTGAAGAGCTCTGCCGAGTAGGCGCCGATGTACTTGCGCACCCTGTGGGCATAGACCTCCAGGGCTTCTATGGCGTTCATGTTGCCCAGGTCCACCGCTCCTTCCAGGTCCCGCAGGTCGTTCGAAATGCCGGAAAGGCCTAGAAGGCCGCTCTTCTTGTTGACCATGGCCGTCAGTTCCTTGGCCGTGTAGCCTCGTTCTTCCAGGAATCCGAGGATGGCGGGATCGATGTCGCCCGAGCGGGTGCCCATCATAAGGCCTTCGAGGGGTGTGAAGCCCATGGAGGTGTCTATGGAATGGCCGTTCTCTATGGCGGTTATGGATGCCCCGTTGCCCAGGTGGCAAGTGATGAGGTTGGTGTTCTCGGCGTGCCGTTTCATCAGCTGGAGGGCGCGGTTGGCCACGTAGCGGTGGCTCGTCCCGTGGAATCCGTAGCGGCGAATCTTGTATTTGTCGTAGAGCTCCCTCGGGAGGCCGTAGAGATAGGCCGCTGGAGGCATGGTCTGGTGGAAGGCCGTGTCGAAGACTGCGACGTTGGGCTTTCCGGGAAGCATCTTTTGGGCCTCGCGTATGCCGGTGAGGTTGGCGGGATTGTGCAGAGGCGCGAGTTCGATATTTGCCTCGATCGCCTTGAGTACCTCGGAATCGATGACGACGGAGGAGGAGAATCGTTCACCTCCGTGCACCACCCTGTGCCCGATAGCCTCGATCTCCTCTATCGATTCGAGTATGCCTGAGGCCTGGTCCACCAAGGCCTGGGCTACCCTCGTCATGGCTTTCCCATGGTCGGGCATGTCCTCCTCTATACGGATCGTGCCCTTGGGCGAGGTCTGTTGAAGGAATGAGCCCTTTTCCCCGATCCTCTCCACAAGGCCTTTGCCGAGGCTCTCCCGTTTAGGCATCTCGAAAACTTCGTACTTGAGGGAAGAACTGCCGCAGTTGAGCACAAGCACTTTCACCCGATCAGCCGCCTGAGATCCCATCGTCCATCTCCTTGGATTCGCCCGGATAGTGCCGATCCGCAGATCCGATCGATCCGGGCTTGGTAATCCGATTCTACCCCGCTTTCGCTCTCCCGGCCAGCCTTGGATGCTTTGGCCGCGGCTTTTGCCGATCTGTTCCCGCATCTGCCCGCGTGTCATATACTTGATACGAGGACGCGGCTCGCGAGCCCAAGGAGGAAGCCATGAAGAAAGCCTGCTTGATACTGGCCGAGGGTTTCGAGGAAGTGGAAGCGGTCACCCCTGTCGATTATCTGCGCAGGGCGGGAGTGGAAGTGACCGTTGCCGGTTTGGGGGGAACCCGGATTAGCGGCGGCCACGGCATCGTCATCGAAGCCGACCTGCCGCTTTCAGAACTCGCTTCGGCTACGTTCGACGCCCTGATCGTCCCGGGAGGCATGAAGGGAGCCGAGCGCATAGCCCGATCCGCCGAAGCCAAGGCCTTTGTCCAGAGGCATTTCGCCTCGGGCGCCCTCTTGGGAGCCATCTGCGCGGCCCCCGCCGTAGTCCTCCACCGGGGATTCGGCATTCTCAAGGGAAGGCGTTTCACTTGCTATCCGGGCATGGAAGAAGAGGTGGAAGGGGCTACCTTCACTCAAGGCAGGGTGGTGGTGGACGGAAACCTGATAACCTCGCGGGGGCCGGGCACGGCCGGGGAATTCGCCCTCGCCCTCGTTTCAGCCCTCGCCGGAAAGGAAGCGGCCGCCAAACTGGCGGCGGGCACGCTCCTCATGCCCTGACAGGCCTCGCTCTGATGCGCCTTGCAAGGCCGGCCGAATCCTTGGCGTACACATCCCTGGGCACTTTTACGGCCATGTAGACTGCCACGCCCAAGAGCAGCTGTAGGTAGTAGGTCCCGAATCTCCACAAGAGGATTGCGCTCATGGTGGCCGCGGGTTTGCCTGTGAGTGCGCTGAGCACGAGCACATAGGAAGCCTCCACGCCGCCCGAACCTCCCGGCGTCGGGATGAAGAGGGCTACCAAGCCGCAGAGGCAGTAGGAGAGGAGGAATTCCTGGAAGGGAGGGGCCGCGCCCGTGAGCCTGGTTATGGGGACGTAGAGGGAAAGGGCCCAGATGGTCTGGGTGAGGCCCGTTGCGAGAATGTCTATGACGATGGTCTGGGTATTGTGTTTCCAGAGCACCTTGAAGCCTTCACCGAGGCTCTGACTCCAGACCGAGAGCTTTTCGGCCCACGATGGATCCTTGACGAGCTTGGCGATGAGCCTGCCAACTCGAGAATTCTCCAGCTTGAGGGCGAGCACCCCGAGCAGGTGGGGGTTGAGGAGGGAGAGGGTGAGTACTACCGTGATGGCCACGGTGGCGAGCATGCCCGCGATGAGGAGATAGGAGCCCTTGCCCAGACCCGACATCATGCCGATGCCCTTGTGGAAGAAGAGAGCAGCGATGATGAGCTGGACGAAGTTGCCCTCGATGAGGCGCGAGAAGACCACGTTCGAGGCTACTGCGGAGTCTATGCCCAGCCTGGAGAAGTGGATCACCTGGAAGGGCTGGCCTCCCGCGGAGCTGGGAGTGAGGGCGGCGAAGAAGAAGCCGAGTATGTTGTTGTACAGAGCGTCCCTGAAGGATATCCGGATTTTGTACTTGTAGAAGACGTATCTGTATCTGAAGCTGTCTATGAAGTAGACCAGTAGTATAGCCGCGAAGGGGAAGAGGAGGGTGAGGATGGAAGCCTTGGAGAAGGCCGCCTTCAGCTCGCCGAAGTCGACGATGATTCCCAGGAAGGCGTTTATGGCTAGGCCGGCGAGCAGGGCGAAAAAAAGGCTCTTGCCAAACTTTTTCTTCCCTGAGCCTTCCTTTCCAGGCGCGCCGGGTTCGGATACCATGTTTGAAATATATAATGGGCTATGATAGCTTGGAAGTAGGATCATAGGATGGAGGCTCCCATGAGATCGACCGGGAAAGCGCTGAGGCTCTGGTGCGCGGCTTGTTTCGCCCTCGTCTTCGCCGCGGGGAGCTTGGGCGCCGATCCTGCCAGCCAGGGTATCGGCTTTTCCCTCAACGGCGTGAGGTTCAACAACGCCATCCTGGGCGGCTTGCCACTTCCTGCGGGCGCCGACATAGAGCTCCGCTTTCCCCTATCGTCGAGCGGCTTGCTCTTCTCCCTCAGGTTGGCAGGAGGCTACGAGGATAGGCTCATACTGAGGGATGACGATGCCGATCCGATTGCCAAGCCCGCTGCCCTGGGCGCCAACTGGTTCAATTGGCCCAATGCTCAGGTGGACGCCGGGCCCGTCTACTCCATGGCCCTTGCTGGGGGTGGAGGCGCCAGGCTGGAGGCATTCTTCCTCGCCCGCGGCCGCTGGGAGCTCAATTCCTCAAGCCTCTCCACTGCCCATTTCCCGGATTCGCGTGGCCTGCTCGGCGTCTCGGCCTTGGCGGGCGCCGGCGTGGACGCGGTTATGAAGGATCCCTCCCGTATGCTCTCGGGCTGGGGCGGCGAAGTCTCGTTCGAAGCCGCTCCCTCCTTCTTATCCTTCCAGGGCGGAAACGATTTCTACCGGCTTTCGGGCTTTCTGGAAGGCTACCTGCCCCTGTATTCTTCCAGCGAGGACGATCTGCGCGCCATATCCCTCTATGCGGCGGGCTACCTGGCGGGCGACTGGGCTTTCGGCTCGAGCATTCCCCTCTACGTCCTCACCAGCTTCGGCGGCCGCAAGCTCCGCGACGGCTTGGGAGATTCCATCCGTGGATACCAGGGATGGGGCTACGAAGCCTCCGCCAAGGCCGAGGCGAGCTTCGACCTTCGCCTGGTGGGCCCGAGTCTCTTCAAGGTGGCGGGCTTGAGGCCCATAGCCTACATCTTCGGGGACGCGGGCTGGTACGGCGGCCTCTACGACTGCCCGAGCCTTGCGGATTCCGATGGCATCCTCTTTTCAGCGGGAGCGGGAGCTGCCCTGGACATCCTCGACTTCGCCTATCTCGGCCTGCGCGCAGGCTGGCGTTTCACCATCGGAGATCCCCTCTTCCCCATCTACGAGCCGGGAGGGGAAGCTTTCTTCTGGGGGATCAGCTTCCTTTTGCACTTCTAGCCGCGTTTTCGATACGATAAGCCGCCGAGCGGGACGCTTCGGCTGGCGGCCATCGGCGCTGCTCAGCCTGGACTTGAGATTACTCTAATCGAGCTTTTCTATATTGTCATATCGATATATATATTGTAGTATTCATGCGGTCGGGCCATGGAGCCCGGAATCGCATGCAGGAGGAAACACATGAACCGTAAACTCATGGTGTTGCTCGTCGTCTTCGCCCTCGTGGGGTCTGTCGCGTTCGCACAGACCGCAACCAAGTACTTTGTCGCTCATCAGGGCGGCTATGTCGGCGCGGCTACCGTCACCATCGGCAAGGGCGGCGTGGTCGTCGACGCTTCTCTCGAAGAGTGGCAGGGTCCGGGCGGCTGGGCCGAGAACAATTCTGCGGACGGAAAGTCCATCGTGGACGGAGCCGTCGTGCGCGTGCCCGATCCCTTCGCCAACCAGGGCAGCAAGGATCCCGAGATCAAGGGATACATGTTCTACATCTATAACGATCCTACCGGCAAGGGACCCGGCGTCTGGTCCCAGTTCACCCCCGGCGCCAACGGCTTCACCAGGCCCACTCGCCAGTACGAGCGCGACTTCGAGGGTCTCATGTCCAACCCCATCAGGGCCGCCGCCTATGTCAAGGCCGCCCGCGAAGACAAGCTCGTCAACGTCAAGATCGATGGCCTGAAAGTGACCGTCGGCAAGAAGGCTTCCGAAACCGTCCACTACGGCCACATGAACAAGGCCGACAAGACATCGATCTACATGCCCCTCACCAAGGATTCCATCGGCTACCGCTACAACACCCTGGCTACCCTCGACTTCTTCAAGGCCAACCCCTTGGCCGACTTCGCCGCCGCAACCCTGCAGAAAGTGCAGATCGCTGTCCTGGAGAACAAGGCCGTGGACGCCACAGCCAAAGCCGCCGACTACGTTGCCAAGGAAGACATGGTCTACGCTGTCGCCGACGCGATCACCGGCGCTACCTATTCCGATTTCCAGCACTATTCACTGGAACTCCAGACCGCCTACAAGATGGCTATCGCGGAGTGGCTCTACTGAGGATACGATTCTAGATATGTCGATCCGGTTCTGGCTTCCAGTCCGGATCGGAAAAGAAGAAGGGCTGTCCACGACTCGCGTGGACAGCCCTTTTGTTTGCCGGCAGTGGGACTTGAACCCACACGCCCTCGCGGGCAGCAGATTTTGAGTCTACCGTGTATGCCATTTCACCATGCCGGCGAGGCGTTTCCTTATACTATCGGAGAGCGCGGGAGTCAAGGGAGCCGGTCAACCGGGCCGTTGTGAGAAGGGCTTCGCTTCTATTATCATGGACATGAGGGATAGGTCGGCAAATCATCCTGTCTGGAAAGCGCCCCTGGGCGCGAACGAGGTGCTATGGAAGCGGTTCTGGCGTGGGGACTCGAATTCGTCCGCGGGATGCAGGCTTTTTTCGGAATGTCTTTTGTCCTACCGATGAAAGTCATAACGTTCTTGGGATCGGAGGCCTTCGTCCTCGCATCCCTCCCCCTCCTGTACTGGTGCGTGGATAGGCGCAAGGGAGCCCGCCTGGCGATCGTGGTGCTCGTGTCGGTGTTCCTGAATCTCTTCGCGAAAAACCTCGTTCTACAGCCGAGGCCCTACGATATCGATCCCGCAGTGGGGCTCGACAAGGAGCTGACGACCGGATTCCCATCGGGCCACAGCCAGACCAGCGTAACCTTCTGGGGGGCCATGCTCGACATCCTGCCGAGGGGTCTCGGGCTCGCGGCCTTCATCGCTCTTCCCATCCTCGTGGGGATCTCCAGAGTCTACCTCGGTGTCCATTTCCCGACCGATGTCCTCGGGGGCTGGGTCCTCGGTCTCCTTGTCCTGGGGCTGTACCGCGCTTTCGGGGAAAAGGTCGAGGCTATGCTCAGGAAGCTCAACACGAGCATGCGGATGCTGGTCGTAGCCATCCTGGCTCTAGGGATGAACGCCGCCTTGCCCGAGCATACCAACATGGGCGGGGCCTTTTTCGGCGGATCGGCGGGATTCATCCTGCTTTCCGGAGGGAGCAGATGGGCATTCTTGACCGATGGAAGCCTGGGGCGCCGAACCGCGAGGTATCTCATAGGCATGACCGGAACCCTGGCGCTCTACATCCTGCCCAAGCTCCTCGTGGGAGACTCGTTTCCCGCACAGGCTGCGCTGATACGATTCCTCCGCTACGCCATCGTGGGCTTCTGGGTAGCCTATGGGGCTCCGCGGCTCTTCCTCGCGCTCAAGCTCGCCGATCCGGAGAACGCGTCAGCCTAGGCTTGGGGGGTCTAGGCTCGGGGCGTCGCCTTCGTGCCAAGCTTCAGCGCGCCAGGCTGTAGGCCTTGCTGGTCAGGGTAAAGAGCTTTTCGGCACCCGGGCTCAGGTAGACACGGTTCTGCTCGTCCACGAATACAGCTTCCACGTTCGGCATACTCTCGATCAAAGCCATGCCGCGCTCGAGGCCGAGCGCGAAAACAGTGGTGGAAAGGCCGTCGGCATCTATGCTCGCGGATGCCACTATGGTCACCGAAACCAGGCCGTTCTTGACGGGATAGCCTGTCTTCGTGTCGAGGATATGGTGGTAACGAATGCCTTGCTCGATGAAGTAGCGCTCGTATACTCCTGATGTGACGACGGTCATCGCCTTGCCGGCAATCAAACCCAGGTATTCCCCCCGTTCGGATACGGGATCCTGGACGCCTACGCGCCAGGGGCTTCCGTCTCTCTTTTCGCCGAAAACCAGCACGTTTCCTCCCAGATCGACTACGGCCGATTTGACCTTGTGCCGCTGAAGGATGGCCGAGACTTCGTCCGCCGCGTAGCCCTTGGCTATTGCTCCCAGATCCAGCCTCATGCCCGGCTTGAGAAGCTTCACTGTCTGCTTTGCCGCATCCGTCTCCACGAGCCGGTAATCGATGAGTCCGAGAGCCGCCGATATCTCCTGCTTGGAAGGAAGGCGCGCTTCGTCGGTGCCTATGCCCCAGAGCTTTACGAGAGGTCCCACGGAAGGATCGAATGCTCCCTTGGATAGCTTGGCGTATTCCAATGCTTTGGTGATCACGTAGAAGGTGTCGGGCGAAACCTTAACAGCCTGTTTGCCAGCTGCGGCGTTGATCGCAGCTATCTCCGTGCCATCCTTGTTGGCGCTCATCCGGGATTCGATTTCCGAAAGGCGGCGGAACACTTCGTCCACGGTTTTAGAGGAGCCGCCTTCTATGATGCGCAGGGAACAGACCGTGCCGAGCACCATGTCGGACCGGCTTATCTCTGCCGCTATGGCGCCGGAAAGGGCGAGCGCGGCGAATACCGCCGTGAAAAATCGTTTCATATCCTATCCTTGTCCTTGTCCTCGGCTGCTTCGCCTCGCGCCTCGGGCGCTTCCGCTCAGGGAACTTCAGGCACCGGCGGCGAGGTTGCCCCAACCTGCCAGCTCCCGGCCGATGGTCGTCTTGGGCCCATGGCCAGGGTACACGAGGGTGTCGGCTGGGAACTGCGCAAGCCGCAAGAGGCTCCGCTCCAGGGCCGCATGATCAGAATCCGGAGCATCCGTCCTGCCTATGCCGTCCCGAAAGAGCGTATCTCCGGAGACGAGCACCTTGGAATCCTCATCGTAAAGGCAGATCGAGCCTGAGCTATGACCCGGAGTATGGATAACCCTGAGAGATGTACCGCGCAGGGTCTGGCCATCTTCCAGGAGGAGATCGGCCTCGGGCATGGGGCGCCACAGGTTTCTGAAGAAACTCGACGCGCCAATAGCTTCGAAGAGGATTCTATTGGTCTCCGCGCTCCGGCTTCCCAGGTAATGGGCGTCCAGGGCGTGTATGGCGAGGACGGGAGGGCGGGCTTTCCATGCCGAGAGGAGATCGGGAATGGCCGCAGTATGGTCCAAATGCCCATGGGTCATGACGATCAGGTCTATTTCCATGCCCTTTTCCTCAAGAAAGGCGAGGATGGACTCGGCCGAGTCGCCCGGATCTACGAGAATGCAGGCTTCCTCCGCCTCTATGGCGTAGACATTTTCCCCTATAGGGCCGACTTTGAGGCGTTCCAGGCGTCGGATCACTCGGGTTTCGCCCCTTCCGAGACCTGATCCTGCGCAGGCTCGACGCTTTCGGAGGACTCGCCCTTCTTCTTCGCCATCTGGATTTCCACTGAGCGTCCCTTGATCTCCAAGACCGAGCAGGCCGAGAGAATGCGCTCCACATGAGTGTCCTTGACATCGATGAAGGAATAATTGTCGAAAAGATTGACCCTACCCAGCTCTTCCTCGGTTATGCCTGTTTTTTCGGCTATGAGATCGCGGAGCTCTTGGGGCTTCAGCCTCTGCCGCTTGCCCATAGAAACGAAAAGAGGTACGGCCCCTTCCAGGCTACGGCGCTGGCTTTGTCGCCGGGGTTCATCGCCCTTAGGAGGACTGGAAGCTTGGGTAGGACCAGGCTGGGAACCCGAGGCCGCCTTTGCCGGTCCCTTCGACATGCCCGACGGGGGCTTGCTAGGCTTCTTATCCGATGGGGCCGGGGTTTTCGTTTGGGGCTTCGCCTGGGATGCGGGCGGGAACTTGGACTGGATGGGCGCCTTCGAAGGGCTGATTCTCGCGATCCCTGCCGCCCTCATGATGAGGAGGGCCGCAGCATAGGATCGGAGATGGAGGGGGACGCGTTTCCTGAAGGTAGATCTCACCTTGTCCAACGTGGCCGGATCGGTAGGCGATCTGAGCTCGGCCAGGAGCCCGTCGAGGAAGGCGTTGAGGGCTTCCTCTGGTATCCTGGACTCTGAAGATTCTATTGACACTCGGTTCTCCTTGGACCTTGCGAAGTGGATTCTATTGTGCAATAAAGATACAATTGCGGCAAGACGATGGATCGGCGCCCGGCCGATCCTGCGCGAGGATGTCAGTGTGGGTTTCGAAAGCTTTCCCGTATGTCTATGCCTCACAGGAAAGAGCTTGGCGGAAGATCTTTCCATATTGGAACGGTATCGGGGCAGGGTGGATCTCGCCGAGCTGAGGGTGGACTGCCTCGATCATGCCGAACGATTTCTCATCCGTTCCTTTCCCGCCAAAGCGGGCATCCCATGTCTCCTCACCGTGCGCCGAAAGAGCGACGGGGGCTTTTTCGAGGACGGGGAGGGCGTGCGCCTCGTCATGATAGCCAAGGCTCTCTCTTACGCGAGTTCGGATGCGAAGGCGAACTTCGCCTATGTGGATCTGGAGGACGACTTCCGCATGCCCGCCATCGAAGAGGCGTGCAGGACGTTCGGCACGCGGATTATCAGATCGAGGCACTATCCGGAAGGCATGCCAGAAGACCTCGATTCGGCGTGGGCTTCCCTCACTCAGGAGGAAGACGAGATACCCAAGCTCGCGGTCAGGCTCAGGGGAGCCGGGGAGCTCGCATCCCTACTCTCATGGAACGACAAGCTCCTCAAGCGGGAGAGAATCGTCATCGGCATGGGCGAATACGGCTTCGCCACAAGGGTGCTCGCCTCCAGGCTCGGTTCTCTGTTCACCTACACGAGCCCGGCAGGGGCAGGTCTCCCCCTCGCCGCTCCAGGCCAAACGACTCCGGACACGTTCCTGGATATCTATCGGGGCAAGGAAACCGGGCCGGGCTCGGATCTCTATGTGCTTCTCGGCGGCAAGAGCATTCTCGGTTCGCTTTCGCCCGAAATTCACAACACGGCTTTCAGGGGCAAGGGAAAAGACGCTCTCCTCGCGCCCCTTCCTTCTGAATCAATCGAGACGGCCTTGGCTGCGATGGAAATCCTTGGCGCCAAGGGGGCAGCCATCACCGTGCCCCATAAGGAAGCCGTCCTTCCCTATCTCTCGTTCAGGTCAACGGATGTGCAGAGAATTGGAGCCTGCAACACCATTCTCTGGAGGGACGGAGGCTGGGCCGGGTACAATACGGATGCGGACGGCTTCGAACGAAGCGCCCTCGAATTCCTGGGCAGGGAAGACTTCTCTGGAATCAAGGCCACTCTCGTAGGAGCGGGTGGGGCGGCCAAATCAGTAGCCCTTTCACTGCACCGGAAGGGAGGGGAATGCCTCGTCCTCAATCGGACGATTTCGACAGCCAGGGCGCTAGCCAAGAAATACGGCTTCGCCTGGGGCCATTTGGACGACCGCTCGATCGACGGCATAGCCAGCCATTCTGATCTCATCATCCAGGCTACCAGCGTGGGCATGGACGGGGGAAGCCCAGGCGATCCTCTGGATTTCTATGAATTCTCAGGCAGGGAAAAGGTATTCGATTTGATATACCGGCCGGCGAAGACCATGTTTCTCTCTCGCGCCGAGGCTGCCGGCTGCTCCATCTGCAACGGCTACAAGATGCTCCGCTACCAGGCGGCGGGCCAGTACCGACGCTGGATGGGCGAAGAACCGCCAAACGAGTATTATTGAACTGGCGGAACGGACGGAGCCATTCGCCGTCGGCTCGGCCGAAACCCGGGCGACTATCATAGAGGAGCAAAGATGCCAAGATCCGCATTCGTAGCCATAGTAGGCCGGCCCTCGGCGGGCAAGTCCACCCTCGTCAACGCGCTCTGCGGGGCCAAGGTATCGATCGTATCGCCCGTGCCCCAGACCACGAGGAACACCGTGCGTGGCATCGTCAACAGGGAAAAGGGGCAGATAGTATTCCTGGACACCCCCGGCTTCCACATCTCAGACAAGAAACTCAATCTCAGGCTCAAGGACCTTGCCCTCAGGGCCGTGGGCGACGCCGACCTCATCCTCTACCTCCTGGACGCCTCGCGCGAACCCGGGCCCGAAGAGGAGAGCCTGGCCGCGGTTCTCGGCCTTGCCAAGGCGCCCATCGTGGCCGCTGTGAACAAAGCCGATCTCGGCCCGAAGGGATGCGAAGCCGCCGAGGCTTTTCTCGCTTTGCGCCTTCCCGATGCGAAGCGCCTGAGAGTGTCCGCCAAGGAGGGAACCGGGCTGGAAGAGCTCTTGGACGCCCTCTTTTCCATAGCCCAGGAGGGGCCGTCGTGGTATCCCCCCGAGTACTATACGGACCAGGAGCCCGTTTTCCGCATCGCCGAGATAGTGCGGGAAAAGATCATACGCGCAACGAGGGACGAATTGCCCCACGCCGTCTATGTGGAGTACTCGTCCTCGCGCAAGCTGGACGACGGTTCCCTGGAAGCGGCCTACGACATAGTCGTAGAGCGGGACAGCCAGAAGGGCATTCTGATAGGAAAGGGCGGATCCATGATCAAGCGCATCAGGGAAGAGGCCGAAAAGGATCTGGACGAGATTTTCGACTATCCAGTCCATCTCCGACTCCAGGTGCGCGTGGATCAGAACTGGAAACACGACGACACGAGGCTCGAAAAGCTTATCTTCTGATCCAGGCGCCCATGTTGGCGAAAGGCTTTCTAGACTCAGCCGCAGTTCACCTTCTTGTATTTTTCGAGGACCAAATCGAAACTGGTTTCGAGACATTCGCCGAAGGCGGCTTCGGCCTTGGGAAAAACCGATGTTCCGAGGATCTCCGCCTCCTCCTTCTTGAAATCCGAAAGGACGTAGCCTGCGATATCGGTATGATCGGGTCTCCCTATGCCGAAGCGAAGCCTGGCGAAATCCCGGGTGCCGAGGTGCTTTTCCAGGGAGCGAAGCCCATTGTGGCCTCCTAGGCCCCCTGAAAACTTGAAGCCGAAGCTGCCGAATCCCATCTCGAGCTCGTCGTGGACCGCCAGGACCTCAGATGGTTCTATTTTGAAGAAACGGCACAACTCGGAAACGCTTTCGCCCGAATTGTTCATGTAGGTTTCGGGTTTGAGTAGGAAAACCCTTCCGCCAGGAAGATCCAGGGTTGCGAGCTTCCCCTTGCCCTTCCTCTCCCAGGATAGGGAAGGGTAGAGCGCCAGGCTTTCCAGAAAAAGCCAGGCGACGTTATGCCTATTCTTGGCGTATTCTCTCCCGTGGTTCCCGAGAAAGGCGTAGAGCTTGATCATATCCTGCGTTCCCCCGAGCGGCATCGAGATGCTACTATAAACCGCATGGACGTAAAAGCGTAAGCCTGCGGGGAGGTCCTGATGATCTCGGTGAGCATGCAACGGGAGGAGGGGGGCTTATCGATTCTGGAATTCCGCGCAAGCGCGGATTTTACGGCGGCCCCCGGTCTCCTGCCCTTAGGGGAATTCCCCTACGCTGAGCTTTTCCAGGCTGCGCGAAACGCAGGGGCGCGAGACGCAGGGGAGAGCGTCCTTCCCGAGGATTTCTTCGCCTACCCGAGGTCGAGGCTTTTCCATGTGAACGGATGGCAGTCCTGGTCCTTCGCTGGGGAGCTGCGCTGGTCGGAGCGGCCTCGGCGGGCGTGCGTCAAGCGAGCATTGAACCTCTACGTGGACCACCCCGCCGAGGCCGAGTTGCGGGCTCTG